>JAYTWA010000055.1:0-2637 GCA_043743675.1 Sphingomonadales bacterium | reverse complement strand
TCGGTTGTCACAATCGAAATTTCTTCGAGCGTTGGCTTTTGTTTCGCAGTCAGCTTGGTGCGATAGCGATCATGCCGCCATCCGCGCAGGACAACCCCGGTGGCAAGCCGCGCCACACTTTCCGCGTCAACACCCCCCGCATCGATGACGAGGCTGGTTTCACCCGACAGCAGCAATTTTGCCGTCAGCGCCGCGCCTGCTTTTTCGTAATCCTCGACGCTGCCCTTGCCAGTCCCGACCGCCAGCAAACGCCGTGCATTGATCCCATCTGAATAAACATGCTCGACAAGGCTGCCGGCATCGCCCTCAAACCGACCAAGTTTCGCCGCAGCACCCAGCATGTCATCCTGCGGCAATGGTGCATCCTTGCCCACAAGCAGGGCAAGCGAGCTAAATTTTTCGGGGCGGGCATTAATCAAAGTGACGCGCATGGGGGACTTTCTTCAGGGAGTACTATAAACGACCTGCTGTTAGCGGCACCCGTCGCAATGCGCAAAAGCGGTGATTGAAGTGAACGCGCCCCTGCGATAGGCGGACGCGGGGGTTAACGACCAATTAACTTTGGTCAGCGATAGGAAGCCGCGTGATACGCAAAGCGATTGTCTTGCTGGCTTCGATGTCGGTTGCGCTGATAACAGCAGCGGCGGCGCGCGCGCAGGAGGCGCCCGCACCGGTGGCCACGACCAACGATGTCGATTTTGCCGCTGATACGCTGGCTTATGAAAATGATGCCGATATTGTCACGGCGACGGGTGACGTCCGCATGGTGCGCGGGATGGACCGCGTTCGTGCTGACAAAATCATCTGGAACCGCAAGACAGGCCAGGTCCGCGCCGAAGGGAATGTCCGCGCAGTCAACGCCAATGGCGACACAATTTACGGCGATGTCGCCATTCTGACCGATACGTTGAAAGACGGCGTGGTTGAAAATCTGTTGCTGGTATTGGCGGATGGCGGGCGATTGGCCGCGCGCACGAGCAAGCAGGTCGACGGCGTGACGACTTTGAATGACGCCGCCTATTCACCCTGTCCTGTTGTGAACAGTGACAATTGCCCGCGCAAGCCGAGCTGGCAGATTTCAGCCGTGCGCATTATTCATGATCCGATCCGCAAGGAGATTGTGTTCAAAGGCGCGCGGCTCGAAATGTTTGGGGTGCCGCTGTTCGTGGTACCGACACTGTCGCAACCGCTGGGCACCGATGGCCGGACGGGTTTCCTCGTACCCGGGTTGCAATATACGCGGACAAATGGACTCGAAGTATCGCTGCCCTATTATATGCGACTAAAATCGAACCGTGATTTGACGATTACGCCGCATGTTTATTCGGCGACGCTGCCATCGATCGAAGGAAAATATCGCGCTCTGACACAGCATGGTGCCTATCAGATTGGCGGCATTGCAACATATAGCTCGCGCATACCAACGGGCGCGGTCGGTGCCACAGCGCAGCGCGCCTTTCGTGGTTATCTTGATGCCAGCGGGCGGTTTCAGCTTGATCCCCAGTGGAGCATCAGCGGGTCGATCCGGCGCGTGACAGACCGGACGTTCCTGCGTCGTTATGATATTTCGCGCGATGACCGACTGCGTTCGAACCTGAAGCTCGAACGGATCGACAACAAAAGTTATTTTTCACTCAACGGCTGGTCGGTGCAGACGCTGCGCAGTGGCGATGTTCAGGGACAAATCCCGGTTGCCCTCCCCGAGGTCGATTATCGCCGGCGGTTTGCCGATCCGGTGCTGGGCGGGAAGTTCGACGTTCAACTCAACGCGCTCGCGCTCGGCCGCAGTGTTGGGCAGGATACGCAGCGAGCGTTTGCAGGCGTGCGATGGGATTTGCGCAAACTGACGCCGCTGGGTCAGGAAGTGCTGTTCACGGCATATGCGCGTGGCGATCTTTATCACAGTGACGAAAATCTATCGACCACGACAGCGCTTTATCGGGGCACGGCGGGCTATCAATCGCGCGGTATTGGCGCAGTGGCTGCCGAAATGCGTTGGCCATTTATTGGGCAGGCTCTTGGCGGGACGCAGCGCATCACGCCGCGCGTGCAGATTGTCGCCTCGCCACGCACAGCAAATTTGAATATCCCCAATGAAGATGCGCGTGCGGTCGATCTTGATGATAGCAACCTGTTCGCGCTGAACCGTTTTCCTGGCTACGACCGTTGGGAAGATGGCACACGCGTGACGTATGGGTTTGATTATGCGTTTGACGCACCGGGCTGGGCTGTCACGGCCAATGTCGGACAAAGCTATAGACTTACCAACACCAACACACTCCTCCCCGACGGCACCGGCCTCAGTAACAAAGTCTCCGACATCGTCGGGCGCACGACCGTTCGTTATCGCGACATGGTCAGCGCAACCTACCGTTTCCGCCTCGACAAAGATAATTTTACGCCGCGTCGTCAGGAATTCGATGCGACCATCGGCAACCGATCAACCTATGCGACCATCGGATACCTCCGCCTCAATCGCAACATTGGACCCGAACTCGAAGATCTGCGGGATCGCGAGGAAGTCCGCGTCGGCGGGCGTGTACAGGTCAGCAAGTTCATCTCGATATTCGGTTCGGCCGTCGTCGATCTGACTGACCGTGCTGAAGACCCGCTGTCAGCCGCTGACGGTTATGAACC
>JAYTWA010000054.1:0-9990 GCA_043743675.1 Sphingomonadales bacterium | reverse complement strand
GGCGCATTTTTCGACCTTGAGCGCATCGAGGTTCTGAAAGGACCGCAAGGCACGCTATACGGCAGGAATGCCACCGGCGGGGCTATCAACGTTATTTCTGCCAAACCGGTACCCGGCGAGTGGTCCGGTCGTGTTGCTTTTGGCTATGGCAATTACAACGCGATTGATGGGGAGGCCGCGATCAACATTCCGATGGGGCCGGACGGCGCATTCCGCGTTAGCGGCAAAGTGGTTGATCGCGACGGATATAATGATGACGGCACGTCGGATGAAAAGGGCCACGCCCTGCGCGTTCAGATGCTCGCTAACCTCACCAATAATCTAACGGTCCGCGTTCTCGGCGATTATGCCCATAGCGGTGGTATCGGCATTGGCGGTTCGTTTAGCCATGCCATCAATGTAACACCGGGAAGTGCGGCTACCGCAACATCGCCTGCAAGCTACACGATCGTCCCAACCGGGCTCGACCCCCGGGGCGGCCTGCTATCACCTGCAGGCCGTTCATTTTTTGCCGGTCGCGTATTGGGCGGGCCACGGATCAATCCTGGCCCATTAAGTACGCCGTTTCTCAATAATGATTATTACAGCGCGAGTAGCGAAATTACTTGGGAAACGGGCATTGGCACCTTCTCGGTATTACCAGGATACCGAAGCGGCAAAGTCCGCAGCAACTTCAACGGGCCGGCATTTCGCGGCGGCCGGGTGAATGAAGATTCGGAACAGTTTACGTTTGAAACCCGGCTGGCGGGCGAAAGGATCGGCCCCGTCGATTGGTTGCTCGGCGCGTTTTATTTCGACGAAAAAATCAAAGCTTTGCAGAATTTCAGCCAATATACCGTTAGCTCGATTCAGGATTTCAAGGGCAATAATACTTCTTCGGCTGTGTTCGGCCGACTGACTTTCAATGTGACGGATGCGCTGCGACTGGTCGGCGGATTACGCTATACCGATGATAAAAAGACCATCGACGCATCGGGCAGAAACCTGATCCAGATTTGCACAAATCCGATGGGATGTATCGGCGGACCGTCGGTGCCGGTTGCGCTAACTTACGAAGAACTCGGGACATTGATCACCTTGCCAACGCTTCCTGGGCCAGCCAATAGCGTCGCATTTGGAACGACCGGTAACCGGCTGTTTTTCGTACCCATTACAATCAACCGCGAGTTAAAGCGTAACCGCATAACATATCGCGGCGCAGTCGAATTCGATGTCGGGCCGAGTTCCTTGCTATATGTCAGCTATGAAACCGGGTACCGGTCGGGAGGGTTCAATTTCTCGCTTGGCCGGGAAAGCTACGAACCCGAGTATATTCGTGCAATTACATTGGGCATGAAAAATCGGTTTTTCGGTAACAAACTGCAACTCAACCTCGAAGCATTCCGGTGGAATTATACCGACCAGCAGGTGGCGCATTTCGGAATCGATTCTACAGGAGGCAACAGTTTCTTCACCGAGAATATCGGCAAGTCGCGCATTCAGGGCATCGATGTCGATGCGCAGTTCCGCGCTACGCCAACGACCCTGTTGCGCGGGTCGGTGCAGATTCTGGACAACAAGCTGACAAGTTTCATCTATAACACTGTGCGGAACACCACAACAAATGCGATTCCGCCAGCTGTTGGATGTGCGACCAGCCCGGGGACGGCGCCGGTTCCAGGTTCGACGACGGGAGCAACAGCTTCGGTCTGGGTTGTGGATTGCTCCGGCAAATCTGGATATAATTCGCCGAAAGTGGCATTTAACGCAGGCATTGAGCAAACCATCGCGCTTGGGAGTTTCGACCTCGTTGCCACCGTCGATGGCCGTTACCGTTCAAACCGCGTGACTTCGTTCGAATATCTGGAGTTCCAGAATTCAGGGAGTGATTTCACTGCCGATGCATCACTGCGTTTCGGACCACATGACGGCGACTGGACCATCACCGCTTATGTCCAAAATATTGGTAACAAGCTGATTCCGACCTTGTCGTCATTTGCCGGAGTTACCGGGAATGTCGTGGCAACGAATTACGGGCCACCGCGAACGTTCGGCTTGCGCGGCGCGTTGTCCTTCTGAATGGGCGATTGCTCACTTTAGGGGGTCGGATGATGCTAAAACTGATGATAATCGGGCGGCGTGCTGCGGGTATAACCCGTCGTGCTGCCCAAAATCATCTGCTGATGGTGCACGGTCGAATGGTGGTTTGCCCGCCAGATGATGCGGGCGCGATGCCAAGCCGCTATGTTCAGAACCATATAATTGACGCCGTGTATCCGTCTGGTGCTGGCGTGCATGGCATTGAGCGAGATCTGGTGACAGAATTGTGGTTCGATGACATCAAGCATCTTCGTGGCTCGACGAGTACAGCCTATTATCTGGACAATCTGAAACCCGACGAGCCGCGTTTTGTCGACGACAGTTCGGCCGAAAAAATGGTTGTACGACCCGAGGTTATTATGGATGGCGAGCAGGGTATTTATAAAGCGTTTATTGCTGTTACCTCACTAGCCGATGAATTGGATGGCATGATGATGGCAGCGCAAGGGATCGGCGGTGCGTTGCGCAACGTGGCGATGCCACCGCCAGACGGGTCGCCGCCATTTGTACCCGTGATTTACGAAGCATGGTTTGAAAATCTTGATGACACTTTTGCGCTGGTCGATGGTTTCGCAAATAGCCCGACCATTTTCGCTTTGGTTGCCGAACAATATGACGCCGCACGGCTAAAGGCGCTTTTCTGAAAGGCCGCCGATGCACCGCAATTTCACCCCGGCCCATGCAACAACGCTCCGTCAGGAAACTGTCGTCAGCCTGATTTTCAACGCAGCTATCATCCCACTCATTCTGTGGCTGACCGGTGTTGCGCCGCCTCAAACTTTGTTGGGGCCCAGCTCGATATTTGCAGCACTCATCCCGGGGGCCGCCGCTGCAACGCTTATGATGACAATCATCGTGACGCTGGTCGTGCGTGCGCGAGTCGCTAAAGGCTCGCTGCCCGCGTTTGATTGGCCACGCACGGAACGCGGGCTGTATCGGTTTGTCCCTGCCAATATCCTGCTGCGTGCAATTGTGCTCGCTCTCATGGCGGCAGCGATACTGGTGCCAGTTGGTTTTGTCGCAGTGGCACTGTCGGGTTTGCTGCCGTTTACCCAAAGCGAAGCGAATATGTTCAACATCATCTATGGCATCGCGGTCGCTTTACTAATGACCCGCTTTGTCGTGCTGACCGCGCTTGCCGATCAGCGCGGCTGACTGATTAGCCAGGCACAGCCACTAATCCGAGCAAGTCCGCCGCATTGCGCCCCATGATCTGCGCGCGCGAATCGGGCGAAAGCTGGCTTAAAAGGCCGACAGGGTCAGGCTCGCCCATGTCGAACGGATAGTCGCTGCCCATGCACAGCCGTGCGGCCCCATGATGCTCGACCAAGGCAGCAAGTTGCCGCTGGTCGAACACCAGCGTGTCGAGCCAGACCTGTTGCAGATAGCTCGATGGCGCTCGCGCGATATGCTCGCGGCAGTCGGGCCGGGTGTGCCAGGCGTGGTCCATGCGGCCCCAATAGCTGGGAAGATAACCGCCGCCATGAACGACGCACAGCTTCAGTCCGGGCAGTTCGTCGAGCACCCCGCCGAAAATCAGGTGGCTGAGCGCAATCGTAGATTCGAGCGGATTGCCAATCAGATTGTTGAGATAATGCTCGCTCAGTCGTTCGCCGTGGGTGAATCCCAGCGGGTGAAGCAGCAGCAATATGCCCAGTTCGTCTGCCGTCTGAAAAAACGGCCTGAGCGCAGGATCGGCAAGTTCCCTACCGCCTACGCTGGTGCCGATTTCGATCCCGCGCAAGCCCAGCTCATCAACGCAGCGGCGCATTTCGGTTATCGCCATTTCCGTATTCTGGAGCGGTACCGTACCAATACCGACCAGCCGCTTGGGTGCTTGACCCACCGCACCGGCAATGCCTTCATTGGTGATCTGCGCAAGCTCACGGCCCAATTCGGGCGGCGTGAAATAATAATATTGCCCAGGATTAGGGCTCAATGCCTGGACGTCGACACCCAGCCTATCCATGTCGACAAGCCGTTCGGACACGCCGTTCAGCTTCCCGCCGATTTCCTGAAACATCTTTGCGTTGACCGCATCGGACGCGGCGCATGAGAACGGCAAGCCGCGCGGCAGATCGGGGAAATCTACACGCAACCGTTCCTCTGATGCCGCAACATTGAGATGCGCGTGGATATCGACGGCGAGATGCTGGCCGCGCTGGCTGACCATGACCGGCGGGCGAGCGCAGCTGTGCATATCAGGCGGGTTCCGCAACCGGAAACGCACCATAAGTCGGGGTCCGGTTACCGGCGTCCTCGGCAACGACCCGATTACGCTGACGACCAAGATAGGTGATTTCGCTCTCCATTATGTCGCCTGGCTTCAACCACGCGTTGCCGTGCATCGCACCATTGCCGGGCGGCGATCCGGTAATCAGCAAGTCACCCGGCACCAGCTTGATCCGTTCGGACAGATAGGAAAGGATCTGCTCGGGCTTGAAGATCATATCGCTGATCGGCCAGTCCTGCCGTGGCGCACCGTTGACTGACAGGCGCACCTGCACCTTTTCCCGATCGACAAACTGCTTGGGGACCGCAAACGGCCCGAATGGCTTGAAATTCGGCTGATGCTTGCTCATCCAGTCGAAACCCCAGCGCACGTCGGTACGGCGGAATTCATCCACAGTGCCAAGATCGTTGACCATGACATAGGCCGCGATCAGGTCGCCCGCTTCTTCCGGTGGCACATAGCGACCGGTTGCGCCGACAATGACGCCGAATTCCAGCTCCCAGTCGGGATGCTCGCCGATCAGCGGCAGCGGGATATCGTCGTTCGCTCCGCACAGCGAGCTGTGCAGGCCGGTCCAGCAAAACGGCATTCCGACCTCGGCGCGGCGCGTAACCTCGGCAAGGTTGCGTTCGAAAAACGACTGATCGTCCTCGCCCGCTAGCCGCCCATGTTGGTTGAACTTGTTGAGCGTCATCATTTCGGCGACATGCTGGCGGTAATTGGCCCCGGCACAAAGCAGGTTGGGATGCGCCAGCACTGGCAGGATTTCCAACGTTTTAAGCTTGATAGCCGGGCGTTCTTGCTTGACCGACAATTCATGCATCCAGTCGAGCGCTGCGCTCCAATCGTTGAAAAGCGCATGTGTGTCGGCGTAGCGATCAGAGAGGTTGAATACGCGCCCGTCAGGAATGACTAGACCGGGATAGGCCGCGCTACCTGCTGCGCGGTAAGTTCCCACACCAAAGCTGCCGGTAACAAGGCCCGTAGCGGCGTCGATATTGTCCGGTTGGGGGGCGGGCGGTAGTTGATAACCCAATGTCATATTGATCTCCATATGATATATTTGTGATACTATCAAGATATATCTTTTGGCAAATTTGCCAAGCCGCGTATCCGTAAAGTGCTGCGCCCTTCATATAAAATGTGCCTGCGCTTATAATGGCAGCCCAACGTAGTTTTCGGCGATGCTTGTCTGTGCTGCAACGCTGCCAGCGATGTAATCCAGTTCGGCAACCTGCATCGCGCGTTCGAACGGTCCGTCGTCGGGAAAGCGGTGCATCAACTTTGTCAGACTCCAGCTAAAACGCTCGGCTTTCCAGACGCGGGCAAGCGCTTTTGCGGCATATTCCGCCACTGCATCATTGTCGTTGGCCTGAAGATAGCGGGTCAGTGCTGCCGACAGATAGGTCACGTCCGCTGCTGCAAGATTGAGCCCCTTTGCGCCCGTCGGCGGCACGATATGTGCAGCGTCGCCTGCCAGAAACAGGCTGCCGTAACGCATAGTTTCAAAAACATATGACCGCAGCGGTGCGATACTTTTCTCGATAGCAGGGCCGCGCTTGATGCCGCTTGCTGCTTGCGGACCGAGGCGGATGGCGAGTTCGTCCCACAAACGCTCGTCGGGCCAGTTCCCAATATCTTCGGTCAATGGCACGTCGACATAATAGCGGCTGCGCGTTTTCGAACGCATCGAGGCAAGCGCGAAGCCGCGCTCGTGGTTGGCGTAGATCAACTCGTCATGGCACGGCGGGACATCGGCGAGTATCCCCAGCCAGCCGAAAGGGTACACGCGTTCAAATTCACGCCCTGCGACTGCGGGGATCGCTTTGCGTGACACACCGTGATAGCCGTCGCACCCTGCGATAAAGCGCGCATCGACCCGGTGTGCCATGCCATCCCTTTGGTACGTGACGAACGGCGCGTTGCTATCGATATCATGCAGCGCAACGTCTGCGGCCTTGTAGATAATCTCCAGCCCGCGTTCCGGTGCAGCGTCCATCAAGTCACGCGTGACCTCGGTCTGACCGTATACGGTAACATGCTTGCCGGTTAGCGCAACCGTGTCGATTCGGATCAGCTGTTCGCCATCGGCAAGGCAAAATCCTTCTTCGAGCAAACCCTCCCGGTTCAACCGTTCGTCGATGCCCAGCCGGTGCAGCAAGTCGGTTGTGGTCCGCTCGAGCACGCCTGCGCGAATGCGACCAAGCACATAATCGGGCGCTGCGCGCTCGACGATAATGCAATCGATCCCTTCGGCGCGCAGCAAATGGCCAAGCAACAATCCGGCTGGCCCTGCGCCGATAATGGCGACCTGCGTCTTCACCCGAACTGCTGTTCCAGATCGTGCAGCACCTTGTAGCAGGGCAGGACTTGCTGGACGCTGGAATTGGGTTCGCGGCCCTCGCGGATCGCAGCGACGAACTCGCGGTCTTGCAATTCGATGCCGTTCATCGAGACATCCACGCTGGACACATCGATCTGCTCTTCCTTGCCGGTGAACAGATCGTCATAACGCGCGAGATAGGTTGCACTGTTGCCGACATACCGGAAGAAGGTGCCGAGCGGGCCGTCATTGTTGAACGAGAGCGACAATGTGCAAATTGCGCCGCTTTCGGCTTTCAACTGGATCGACATATCCATCGCAATGCCAAGCTCGGGATGGATCGGGCCTTGAACCGCGTTAGCTTTCACAATGGATCCGGCCTGATAGGTAAACAGGTCGACCGTGTGCGCCGCATGGTGCCAGAGCAAATGATCGGTCCAGCTGCGCGCCTCGCCCTTGGCATTCATATTCTTGCGGCGGAAGAAATAGGTTTGAACATCCATTTGGCTAATGTTGAATTCGCCAGCGATGATTTTATTGTGGACATATTGGTGCGAAGGATTGAAGCGGCGGGTGTGACCGACCATGCAGACAAGTCCCGTTTCCTGTTGCTTGTCGAGCACCGCCTGCGAATCCGCCCAGCTATCCGCCAAGGGTATCTCGATCTGAACATGCTTCCCCGCATTCATGCACGCAATAGCTTGTTCGGCGTGCATCTGCGTCGGTGTGCATAATATCACCGCATCGACATCGTCTCGCGCCAAGGCATCGGCCAGATCGGTTGAAAAATGCTTCGCGCTATATTTTTTGGCAACCTCTTCGGCTTGTTCCAGACGGCGGCTGATGATCGAGACGATCTCCACCCCGTCGATCAGTTTCAAGCCGTCGAGATGTTTTTCCCCGAACGCGCCTGCGCCTGCTAACGCTATTCTCATTTTACTGGCTCCAATACGATATGTCCGACCGCCGTATTGCTGGCGGGGACGTGATAATGACGGTGAAGTTCGCGCGTCGCTGGCCCCAACGCACCGCGCATGACGAGCCACATGACCATTTCGATGCCCTCGCTGCCGGTCTCGCGCAGATATTCGATATGCGGAATATGGCGCAGCGCATCGCTGTCGCCGACCAGACCATCGAGGAATTTCGTGTCCCAGTCCTTGTTAATCAGCCCCGCGCGCGGCCCCTGCAGCTGATGGCTCATACCGCCGGTACCCCAGATTTGGACGTTCAGGTCATCGGGAAAACTCGATACGGCGCGCGCAATTGCCTCACCAAGTGCCCAGCAACGGTTGCCGGTCGGCGGCGGATAGGTGACGACATTGACGGCCAATGGAACGACTTTGCACGGCCACGCATCGGGTTTGCCAAACATCATGCTCAGCGGCACCGTCAGGCCGTGATCAACCTCCATCTCGTTGATAATCGTCATGTCAAATTCGTCGAGGATCAGACATTGCGCAATGTGCCATGCAAGGTCCGGCGCACCGATAACGTCGGGGACCGAGCGCGGTCCCCAGCCCTCATCGGCGGGTTTGTAACGCTCGCCGCAGCCAATCGCGAAGGTCGGAATGATCTTCATGTCGAAGGCCGACGCATGGTCGTTATACACCAATATGACGACATCGGGCTTTTGCTCTGCCACCCATTGCTTGGTCCATTCAAACCCGGAAAAGCAGTCGCGCCAGTAATCCTCGCCGGTCTTGTTTTGGTCCGATGCCACGCCGAGTAGCGGAATATGGCTGGACCCCACGCCTGCAGTAATCCGGGCCATTAGTTCTGGTCCATTATCGAGCGAACGCCTATCGGCGACCGTCCACCCGCAATCATCATTGCCTGATAGTCTTCGACCGCCATTCCGGTCATCGTGCTGACCGCTTGCAGGAATGACAGGCCGTCGGTTGAAAACACCTTGGCGAGGAAATAAATATTGCCGCCAAGGTCTAGGCAGCGGTTGTAATCTCGCGCAAAGATAGCGTTTCTTTGCTCGTCGGACATCGGCCAGTCATTCAGATACGCGCGCTCGTCTGCCTTCCATCGCACGCGGTTTTCCGGCTTCATCAGGCTCATTGCGAACTGGTTGAGATGATAGCCCTGCCGCGCCCTTGCCGCTGTAAACACACGGGTGCCGGGAATGTCCTCGAACTCGGCAAGATATTCGTGGATGTCCTGTTTCATATTTCCTCCGGCCAATAAAGGCGCGTCGGGTTATCGACGAGCAGCTTGCGTTGCAGTTCGGCGGTCGGCGCGATGGCGGGAATCAAGTCTACCAATGCTCCGTCGTCGGGCATGTGTCCGACCATGTTCAAATTGGGATGCGGCCAGTCGGTGCCCCACAACACGCGATCTGGAAAACGCTTCACGACGGTGCGCGCAAACGGCACGAAATCGGCATAACCCGGCTGCGGCATTTGCGACAACCGTTCGGGGCAGGTGACCTTTGCCCAGATATTGTCGCGCTCCATGAACGACAGGAAGCGCGCAAATTCGGGGCCATCGACCGCCTTGGTAACATCGGGCCGCGCCATATGATCGACCACGACGATGGTCGGCAGCGACGTGAAGAAGTCCCATCGCTGGTCAAGGTCGGCAGCCTCGAAATAGACGACGATATGCCAGCCAAACGCGGCGATCTTGTCGATGATGCCGCGATAATAGGTGTCGGGCTTTAGATCGACGAGCCGCTTTACAAAATTGAACCGCACGCCGCGCACGCCCGCCTCGTGCATGGCTAGCAATTCCGCTTCGCTGAAATCAGGCCGCACTGTGGCAACGCCACGCGCTTTGCCGTTTGAATGGATTAAAGCATCTACCATTGCCCGATTGTCGGCCCCATGGCATGTCGCCTGCACGATAACATTGCGCGCAAAATCGAGGTGATCGCGCAGAGCGAACAGCGCATCCTTGCCCGCATCGCAGGGGGTATATTTACGCTCGGGTGCATAGGGGAAATCGTCGCCGGGACCAAACACATGGCAATGCGTGTCGACTGCGCCTGCCGGAAGAACGAAATCGGGTTTTTTCGGACTGGCATGAAAAGGCAGCCAGTCAGCGTCCATTTGAAACGCACCCATTATAGCCCCCGCGCTTTCAACTGCGCATCAAGCCGAGGAAACACGCGGCGCGCATTGCCTTCGAAAATCATATAGCGCTCGGCTTCGCTAATTTCGAGTGCATCGACATAGCGTTTCGTATCGTCAAAATAATGCCCCGTCGTCGGGTCGATCCCGCGCACTGCGCCGACCATTTCGCTGCCGAACAGGATGTTTTTGCTGTCGATCACCTCGGCCAGCAAGTTCACCCCGGGCTGGTGATAAACGCAGGTATCGAAGAACACGTTGTTCATCAAATGTCC
>JAYTWA010000053.1:0-2202 GCA_043743675.1 Sphingomonadales bacterium | reverse complement strand
GGCATCGTTGATGCATGGATGACGCGCAGGACGGCCATGTCGGCGGCCTCTGCTGGGTCGAACGCGCGGACGACTTCATCATGCCCTTTCAGCAGCAGCTGCCAAAGCCGGTGCAGCGTCGCAAACGCCATTTTAGTTGCCCATTCGCTAAGCGCTGCACGTTCTTCATCGGATTGCGCCGCATCATCGGGCGCACCAACTTTCATTCGCGTGGTTGCGTGAACAATATCGAGCAGCCCGCGCAGCACGGCAGCCGGGTCGACACCAAGGTCGCGTTGTTCTGCAAGCGCCGCCAGTGCCGCCGCTGCTTCCCCCTTTAACAGAAGCGCGAACAAACGGCGTATCGCCCCCCTGTCTGACAGCCCCAGCATATCGCGCACCTGCGCCGCCGTGACCGCGCCGCCGTCGTCGAGATCAGCATGGGCAATCGCCTGATCAAGGATCGACAACCCATCGCGCACCGACCCCTCAGCCGCGCGGGCTATCAGTGCCAATGCTTCGGGGTCAGCGACAATCGATTCAGATTCCGCCACAAAACCAAAATGCGCCGCAAGTTTATCGACGGGGATGCGTCGCAAATCGAACCGCTGACAGCGCGACAGTACTGTTACAGGCACCTTGTTGACCTCGGTCGTTGCAAACAGAAATTTCACATGCGGCGGCGGTTCTTCCAGTGTTTTCAACAACGCATTGAAGGCATTCTTCGACAGCATGTGAACTTCGTCGATGATGTAAACCTTGTATCGCGCCGACACCGCCGAATAACGCACGGCCTCGATAATCTCGCGAACATCATCCACGCCGGTATTTGAAGCGGCATCCATTTCGACGACATCAATATGGCGCCCCTCGGCAATCGCGACGCAGGGTTCACAAAGCCCGCAGGGGTTGATTGTCGGGCCGCCCTGCCCGTCCGCGCCAATGCAATTCAGCGCCTTGGCAATCAGCCGGGCGGTCGACGTCTTCCCAACGCCGCGCACCCCGGTCAGCAGGAAAGCGTGCGCCAGCCGGTCGCGCTTGATCGCATTGCCCAGCGTCGTGACCATCGCATCTTGGCCGATGAGCTCGGCAAAGGTCTGTGGACGATATTTTCGGGCGAGGACGCGGTAGGGTTGGGAAGCAGTCATTGAGTGTTGCTTAGGACAGAAGCGCGCCGCGGCAAAGCCACGTCGTCATTCGTAACTTCGTTTCGCTGGCCGCGCTCACCGTGCAACGCACGGCTCGCGGTGGAAGCCGGAACGACCCGGCGCGAATTCGTTGTGGCTGCTTCCTTCCGGATCTGACCAGGTTGGCGAGTACACCGTCCGCCCGACTTCCGGAAGCACATATGATGCAAAGGCTCACCAGAATCAACGCCCCTGCATGTTGCGACTTTCGGGCGGGATGCGAACCGTCAGGCCGTCCATCGCTTCAGTCAATATGATCTGGCACGCCAACCGACTATTGCGGGTCGCGCCAGTCGCAAGATCGAGCATATCCTCTTCTTCCTCGCGCACAGGCGGCAATCGGCTGAAATCCTCGGCAGCAACAATGACATGGCAAGTCGAACAGGCCATCTGCCCTTCACATGTTCCTTCGAGCGGTTGTCCGTCATTCTGCGCGATTTCGAGAAGCCGATCACCCTCAGCGGCCTCAATTGTCCGCTGCGTTTCGCCATCCGCGCCGACAAAGGTCACGCGGATCATACGGCCTGATCCAATTGCATGTCGGCTGCGGCACGGATGCAGTCGATTCCTTCAATCAGTTCCGCCTCTGTTGTGTAGCGGCCAAAGCCAATCCGCAGGCTTGATTGCGCTTCAACCTTCGTCAGTCCGATTGCGGACAGCACATGGCTGGGGCGTCCCGAGCCACTGGCACAAGCCGATCCCGCCGAAATCGCGACATCGCGCAGTTCGGAAATAATGCGCGCCACGTCGAGCCCCGTGCGGCGAATATTCAGATTGCCGCGATAACGATGCGTAACCGACCCATTGATCTGCCATCCCGTCAGTCGATCAACCGCAACGCCCCACAACCTCTCGACATGGTCGCTATCTTCATCCATTCGCACCGCAGCAAGCGCCGCCGCCGCACCAAATCCGGCACATAAAGCTGGTGACAGCGTGCCTGATCGCAATCCCTGTTCCTGTCCACCGCCGTGAATCAGCGGTTCTAACTTAACCCCATCGCGCACCCACAAGGCACCAATCCCTTTCGGGCCAT
>JAYTWA010000052.1:0-3811 GCA_043743675.1 Sphingomonadales bacterium | reverse complement strand
GCGACCGTTTCGGTCACAGGCACGGTCACATCACCACGCACGAATTTGCTTTCGAAGCGCTGATCAAGCTGACGCGCATCTTCGCGTTCATAACCGCCGGAAACTGTCCATGCGAATGGTAGCGAGCCGGTCCCCATGCCAATCGTTGCCGTTGCGACATGGCTGGTCGACGAGTCAAAGATGTCGAGCAGTGGTTGGCCGCTGATCAAACTACCGCGCGCGCGGCTTTCAACCTTGGTATAACCAAAGCGGTAGTTCGCACCGACCTGAAGCTCGCCAAAATTGGTCGCAAGCGACGGCCCTGCGTAAACCGAATACAGTTGCGTCGTGTTGCTCGGATTGCCAATTAAGGCATTTGGTGCGGCGCCGCGAATATCAACACGGCTGCGGGTAGCGAGCGCACCAGCCTCAAGACTCAGCAGATTTGGCACAAGTATTTGTCTGGCGCGGGCAAGGCCGCTATGGATTTGCTGATCGCTCTGACTACGGTTCCAGCTGAACCGGTAATCGTAGCGATAGTTCACCTGAACCTCGGTCCGCTGCGTGCGGATTGATGCATCAACCCCGCTCGTCAGCGTTGTGTAAGTCAGCACATCACCCCCATTTTTCAGGTCGGCAAAGAAGGCCTGGCTCACTTCAAGATAGGGCGTGACGGTAACCTGCCGCTCTTTGGCATGGGCTTGTGGCGCAAAAATGATTGCACTGGCGCTGGCAAGAATAAAAGCACTACGCATGGTCATTCTCCCTGACCGTAATAAGAACCAAAACTATGGTTTCCGCCGAAATAGCTCGAACCATTGAGCAAAAGACTAATGTTGGGACAGCCATCGACGAGCGCGAGCGCATCGCGCAATTCGGACTCGGTCGTGCGGTCAGCACGGACGACCATCATCACCTGCCCCACATTAAGCGCGAGCACGGATGCCGGCGAAGCAGCAAGAGCGGGCGCAGAATCGAAAATAATGATCCGGCTCGGATGATTGTTGGCAAGGCCATCAAGCACTTGCTTGGTTCGCGCCGACGCCAGCATTTCGGTATCGTTGTTCGCCTGGCGACCCGCAGCAAGCACGGACAGTTTTGGAATATCTGTTCGGATTATTAGCCGCTCGACATCAATTGATGGGTCTTCGAGCGCATCCATCAAACCTGGACCGCCTTCAATGCCCAGCGTTGATAACACTTCGGGCTTGGCGACATCAGCATCAACGAGAAGCACATCCGTATCGCGTTCGGAGGCAAGGCTCAACGCCAGGTTAACGGCACAAAATGTTTTACCATCATTGGGTTGTGCCGAGCACACAAGAATCATCCGACCGCGTTCGAGCGGTTTTCCGGTCGCAGCACCACTCGCGTTTAGGAGCAATTGTCGTTTCACAATGCGAAACTCTTCGGCGAGTGAACCGGGCGCTGAATCAGGGACTATAAACCCGGCTTCGCGCAAACGGTTTCGATCAACAGATACCATCGGTCCTGTGTAATCAACCTGTACCGGACGAATTGGCGTTACTGCGACTGACGCAGATGGCCTCTCTACTGTGGCCGATACAAACGGTTTAGCGATAGCTGGTGCAACAACCGGCGCTTTGATCGCAGCTTTGAAATCATAGATTTCGGCTGCGCGCTCGATCAGCGAACCCGCCTGCGGAGTGACTTTCAGGTTCATGCCCATATCCTCATGCCACCATGCTGCGCTGGATGAACTCGACGACCATTAGCAGCGCATAAATGCCCACCAATGCCGCAGCGCCGCCTGCGAAAAACTTCATTTTCTTGGCTTTTTCGGTGCGCTGATCGCCCGTCAAAACTTCATGGATTGAACCGAGAACTGGTAAACCCGATGCTTTTGCCAGACGCAATGGCGTGGCATAGCTGCCTTGCAACTGACCCATCGCAAACGCCGCGCCAGTGCCGCCGCCCAGTGCCGCGAGCAGCACTGCCGTCAATAACAACGGTCGGTTCGGCGTCGCAGGTGATTTTGGCGATGATGGCGGGTCAATTATGCTGAATTTTGCTGACGCGGTTTGCGTCTGAACATCGCCGCGCAAGCGCACATCGTCGCGATCAGCGAGCAGCTTATCATATTGCACTTTAAGAACCTGATAATTGCGCTCTAGCCGCGTCTGTTCTGCCGACACTTCTGGGTTGGATGCCTGCTGCGCGAGGACCGCATTGATCTGACCCTGAATCTGGGCTTTGCGCGATGATAGCGAGCTTGCGACTGCTTGTTTTTCGGCCAGCATCGAACGCAGCGACACATACATCGGGTTTGCAGTAATAATGGCTGGTCCCTGCCGAGCAGCACTCCCGCCACCGCCCCCCGATGGCGTTCGGCTCAGTTCATCACGCAGTGAAATCATATCGGGATGCTGATCAGTCCAGCCGCGTGATCGACCCTGCGCAATTTGCGCACGAATGCCAGCGCTTGGATCAGGACCACCCGCGGTGCCGCCAATCATTGCGCCAGCAGTCCGCGTGCTCGCCGGCGTTGACGCCATCTGGCCGCGCACGGCGGAAAGGCTCGCTTGCGCCGCACCCAGTTCACCGTCGATCCGCGACATTTCACTGCGTGCCGCTGAAATACGGTCGGCGATCGTGCCTGCACCAGGCAGCAAGGCGAGGTATTTCTGTTCAAACGCGCTGCGCTTGGTTTCGGCATCTGCCAATTGTTTGGCGCGTGCATCGAGCTGCGCATCGAGGAATTTTATGGTCTGGCCGGTTTCAAGGCGGCTGCCAGACAAACTTCCATCAACAAAAAGATCGATGATTTTCTGCACTATTTGCCGCGATAGTTTCGCATTCTCGGCGTCGGACAGACTGGAATCGCCTGACTCGGCCGAAATCTTGAACAAATTATCCTGCTCAGCCTCTACCTTGACGCTTTTCGACAAAGCCACGGCTCGCTCGCTGACTTCGCGGTCGTTGCTTACTTGTTTGGCCAAATCTGTGCCGCGCACAACTTTTTCAAGGTTGACCGCTGACGTCAGCGTCTGGCGCACAGCCTCGACACCCTGCTGTCGGTCCGATGCACTAATCCCGACCTTTTCTGGCAAGAGTGTCGATGCCTGCACCAGCAACTTTGCAGTCGATTCATATTTATTCGGGATCAGGCTAATCACCAGCCATCCAAGCAGGGCAATCGCCCACCCAATAGCAAGCGCCAGCCAGCGCCGTTTCCAGACGCTGTGCAATGCAACAAGAACTTCGTCGTATAACCCGTTCATCAGAACATGCTCGACGGGATGATGATGACGTCGCCGGGCTCAAGCCGGACGTTCGCGCTTGAATCGCCACGCTTCAGCAGCTTGTTGAGGCGGAGCGCATATTCTTTCTGCTTCCCTGTGCCTTTGTCAGCACGGATCAGGCGAGCACGGTCTCCTGCGGCGAATTCAGATAGTCCGCCAACAGCGATCATCGCATCAAGCAATGTCATATTGGCACGATACGGAATTGATGCGGGCTTTTCGGTCGCACCAACTATGCGGACCTGCTGCGAGAATGTGCCCGAAAAGTTGTCAACAATCACGGAAACGCGGGGCGCGTTAATATATTGCTTCAACTCGGTCGTGATGTCAGCAGCAAGCTGTGCTGGCGTTTTGCCGACAGCTGGCAGATCGGCAATCAACGGCGTCGTTATGCGACCGTCGGGGCGAACCTGAACCTTTGCGCCAAGTTCGGGATTGCGCCAGACAAAGATCGTCAGCTGATCAAGTGGTCCGATAATATATTCCTCGCTGGGAACATCGGTGGACGCAACAAACGCAGCAGGCGGGAGCTCGGCGCCGCCACCTGAGCCGCCGGCACAACCGGAAAG
>JAYTWA010000051.1:0-2010 GCA_043743675.1 Sphingomonadales bacterium | reverse complement strand
TGGTGCCATCAATCGGGTCAAGCACCCAGATGCGCCCGGTCGCCCCAGGCTTTTCGCCATATTCCTCGCCAATAATGCCGTCGCGCGGATATTCAGCTTCGATCAGGCGACGCATTACGGCTTCGGCGGCGCGGTCCGCTTCGGTCACGGGTGAAGCGTCGGCTTTGTCCTCAAGCGTGAACGCCGACCGGAAAAACGGCTTGATCGCTTCTCCTGCCGCATTAGCGAGCGCACCGGCAAGGGCAATGTCAGCGGGTCTCACACAATCTCGTCGGCGATAATTGCGTGGGCACGGACGGGGAATGTGCCCATGCCTTTGATCCGCGGGGGTGCGGCGTGAAATATGAACCCGCTGTCGGGCAACGCGCCCAAGCCGGTCATATGTTCGACAATCGGAATGCCCGCGCCGAGCAAGATGGTGTGGACGGGCCGCGCTTTCCCGGTGGTGTCGTCGATATTATGTGAATCAATGCCGACAAGCGCCGCCCCCGCGTCGCGCAACGCTTCCGCCGCACCTGCGGTCAGATAGGGATGTCCTTCGAAATAAGCGTCGGTGCGCCAGTGCCGATCCCATCCTGTGTGAATAAGGACAGCCATACCGCGTACGTCCAACCCTTCGAATGATTCGGCCCTAATCGCGCAATTTGTCGCAGCCCGAACAACACAGCCGCGCAGCGCCGTCACACGGTCCAGCGACATTGCGGCCAGGTCATCTCCGTCGGCATAACGGTGAAACGGCGTGTCGAGATAGGTGCCGGTGTTCGACACCATGTCGATCCGCCCGATCTGAAACTCTGCCCCGCCGTCGTAATTACCGCGCGATGCGGCGCGCGACAGATAATCGCAAATGATCGGCGCGGGCAGGCCCTTATAGGTGATCATGCCGTCTTCGATGACGTGATTGAGTTCGATCAGGCGCATGTCAGTCGAACAGTGAGCTAACTGAACTCTCGTCGGCAATCCGCTTGATCGCTTCGCCCAGCAATGGCGCGATGGTCAGCGGGCGAATTTTCTTCGCCTCGCCCATCCCATCGGGCAGCTGGATTGAATCCGTGATGACGAGTTCGGTCAGTTCGGATCCTTCGACGCGTGCCACGGCACCGCCCGAAAGAACCCCGTGGGTCACATAAGCAACAACGCCCGCCGCACCGGCCTCTTTAAGCGCTGCGGCTGCATTGCATAATGTCCCCGCCGAATCGACGATGTCATCGATGAGGACACAAAACCGTCCTTCGACATCGCCAATGATGTTCATGACTTCCGATTCACCCGCTTTTTCGCGGCGTTTGTCTACGATGGCGAGCGGCGCATTGTTCAGCCGTTTGGCCAGCGCCCGTGCGCGGACCACGCCGCCAACGTCGGGTGAAACGACCGTGATATTATCTGATGGAAAGCGCGCCTGAATATCGGCGGACATGACCGGCGCACCGAACAAATTATCGGTCGGGATGTCGAAAAAGCCCTGAATCTGTCCCGCATGCAGATCAATTGACAACACCCGGTGCGCCCCCGCGACCGTGATCATGTTCGCCACCAACTTGGCCGAAATCGGCGTGCGCGGTCCCGGTTTGCGGTCCTGCCGCGCATAACCGAAATAGGGAATGACCGCTGTAATCCGCTTTGCCGACGCACGTTTCAACGCGTCGATGCAGATCAGCAATTCCATCAAATTGTCGTTGGCGGGAAATCCGGTTGATTGCAGGACAAACACGTCCTCACCACGCACATTTTCGTGGATTTCGACGAACACTTCCTCATCAGCAAAGCGCCGCACACTTGCCTTGGTCAGTGGAATTTCGAGATAATCGGCCACGGCTTGAGCCAGCGGCAGGTTTGAATTGCCCGTCAGTAATTTCATCGCCGAGCAACCCCTTATCGTCCCTGTGCGTGGGGCGTTCCCTAGTCCGCGTTGGCGCGCTAGGGAAGAGGCATGACCGACCAGTTAAAGATCGCTTTCGCCCAGATGCCCCAGCGCGTGGGCGACTTGCGCGGGAATGCCGACGCGATGCT
>JAYTWA010000050.1:0-11124 GCA_043743675.1 Sphingomonadales bacterium | reverse complement strand
GAGCTCAGCCGCGCGTCCCCTTCGGAACGTGCCCGCTGTCACCGTGCCCGCTTTAGGGTCCAGCAACTCCACAGTCGTTATACGCACCATTCCAACCTTCGGGCCGTCATCAAAATCGGAACGGCGGAGCGTCGTCACCCCGTCAATCTGATTTTCAATTGACGTCGTCACGGGAATGCCGAACCACTTGTTTGCCATGTAGTCGAGATATTCGAGTTGTCCGGTCCAGTTGCCCGCCAACGACGTCCGCGCTGCTGACAAGTCGACGCCTTGTGCAGCAGCTTGGTTTGCGCACAGCAAGAAAGCTGCAACGCAAACCGCTGAAACGAAGTGTGTTCTCACAGCTGCTCGAGCATATATTCCGCCGCGCTGACGCGGAATTCGCCGCCGGCTTCGACGTTCAGCTGTTCGACAACGCCGTCATTGACGACCATCGAGAAGCGCTGGCCGCGGGTTCCCATGCCGAATTTGCTGCCGTCCATGGTGAGGCCCAGCGCGGTGACGAATTCGGCATTGCCGTCTGCCAGCATGGTCACCGCATCGGCACCGCCTGCCTTGCCCCATGCGCCCATCACGAACGCGTCGTTGACCGCAGTACAGGCGATTTCGTCAATGCCCTTGGCTTTGAGGGCTGCGGCTTGCTCGACAAAACCGGGCAGATGCTTGGCCGAGCAGGTTGGCGTATAGGCCCCGGGGACCGAGAAGAGTGCGACCTTGCGCCCTGCGAAATAATCAGTGGTCGACACACCTTCGGGGCCACCTTCAGTTACTTTGGTCAGCGTTGCAGCCGGGATTTTGTCGCCAATCTTGATTGTCATGTCATGCTCCTGGTGAGTCGGGGGTAGGCTTCCTCTCGCGCCTCGGTTCGTCGCATGCAAGCCGCGTTAACAATTTCCTTCAAGATTCCCGCAAGCGCGTTGCGTCACCTTCCTCCGTACAAACTCAGGGGGACAGAAAATGATCCGCACGTTCGTCATCGCACTCGCCGCGACTACTGTTATTGCCGCGCCCTCAATGCCGATGACGGCTATGTCGCCCAAATCGCCAACCGATACGGGGCAGGGGCCGAAGGGTTGATCTGCGTCGATCTTAGTTCGATCACCAAAGCGGCGATCAGCGAACGACCCACTTTTGTTGCGCTGTCGGCACTCTCGGGTCGGGCGGGTGTACAGTCGCGTATTGATGGCGGGCAATGCAATCTCGCGCTTGCTCGAAGATAACATATAAAGACATCTTTATATTTGCATTTCAGTGGCGGTCGCGTTACGAGCAAATTAATTCCAACTTGATCCGGAGACGAAACGTGGCCACCGCTGCTGTGCTGAACAACGCCGATTACGTCATTGCTGACATCAACGAAGCCGATTTCGGTCGTCGTGAAATCAACATTGCCGAAACTGAAATGCCCGGCCTGATGGCTTTGCGCGATGAATTTGGCGTATCGAAGCCGCTCAAAGGCACGCGCATCGTCGGGTCGCTGCACATGACGATCCAGACGGCGGTTCTCATCGAAACGCTGGCAGCGCTTGGCGCGGATCTGCGCTGGGCAACCTGTAACATTTTCTCGACACAGGACCACGCAGCAGCAGCAATTGCGGCTACTGGCGTGCCAGTGTTCGCGGTTAAGGGCGAAAGCCTTGCCGATTATTGGGATTATGTCGGTCGCATCTTCGATTGGGATAAAGACGGCAGCGGGACAACCGCGAACATTATTCTTGACGATGGCGGCGACGCTACCATGTTTGCGCTTTGGGGTGCCAAACTCGAGCGCGGCGAAACTTTTGCCGAGCCCGAAAATGAAGAAGAAGTCGAATTCCAGCGCGCGCTTAAAGCGTTTATTGCAAAGAAGCCCGGTTATCTGACCGAAACCGTCAAGAACCTGAAGGGCGTTTCGGAAGAAACCACGACCGGCGTTCATCGCCTGTATGAAATCGCGAAGAAGGGCGAATTGCCGTTCCCCGCGATTAACGTTAATGACAGCGTGACCAAGTCGAAATTCGACAACCTCTATGGCTGCAAAGAATCGCTGGTTGATGCGATCCGCCGTGCGACCGACGTCATGCTGTCGGGCAAGGTCGCTTGCGTTGCCGGTTTCGGCGATGTCGGCAAGGGGTCGGCGGCGTCGCTGCGGCAGGGCGGCGCGCGCGTCATGGTCACCGAAGTCGATCCGATCTGTGCGCTTCAGGCCGCGATGGAAGGTTATGAAGTCGTCACGATGGAAGAAGCGGTCAAGCGCGCTGACATCTTCTGCACGGCAACGGGCAATGCCGACGTCATCACGGCCGACCATATGAAGGCGATGCGTCCAAACTCTATCGTCTGCAACATTGGCCATTTTGACAGCGAGATTCAAATCGCAGCGATGTCGAACTACAAATGGACCGAAGTGAAGCCGGGCACGGACCTCGTTGAATTCCCCGATGGCAAGCAGATCATCATCCTTGCCAAGGGTCGTCTCGTAAATCTCGGCTGCGCGACCGGCCACCCGTCATTCGTGATGTCGGCCAGCTTTACCAATCAGGTGCTGGCGCAAATCGAATTGTGGACCAACGGCGCGAACTACAAGAACGAAGTTTACGTCCTGCCAAAGCATCTCGACGAAAAGGTCGCGATGCTCCACCTTGAAAAGTTGGGTGTGAAGCTGACTAAGCTCAGTGAAAAGCAGGCCGGCTATATTGGTGTACCAACAAGCGGGCCGTTCAAGCCCGATCATTATCGCTATTGAACGTTTACGGACCGGCGAGGATTGGAATATTTTTCATCCTCGTCGTACGACGTTTAGTACTGAGCGGATAATATAGGTATGACCGCCGCCTCCTGTTGCAGCCTGCGCTGTGTTTACTGATCGAGAAAACT
Organism: Sphingomonadales bacterium; assembly: GCA_043743675.1. Classification (GTDB taxonomy): domain Bacteria; phylum Pseudomonadota; class Alphaproteobacteria; order Sphingomonadales; family Sphingomonadaceae; genus Sphingomonas_O. The sequence continues at coordinate 8,268 of JAYTWA010000050.1, read as the reverse complement.
GCGCATCTTGCGGCTGCGGCTTGGGTGCTTCAGCTTGCGTAGTGCTTTCGCTTCAATCTGACGGATGCGTTCGCGGGTCACGCTGAACTGTTGGCCGACTTCCTCAAGCGTGTGATCAGTGTTCATCCCGATGCCGAAGCGCATGCGCAACACACGTTCTTCGCGCGGGGTGAGTGAGGCGAGCACGCGCGTAACTGTTTCCTTCAAGTTCGCCTGAATCGCTGCATCAACAGGAATGACCGCATTCTTGTCCTCAATGAAATCACCGAGATGCGAATCTTCCTCGTCACCGATCGGCGTTTCGAGGGAAATTGGCTCCTTGGCGATTTTCATCACCTTACGAACCTTTTCGAGCGGCATTGACAGGCGCTCGGCCATTTCCTCGGGCGTTGGCTCGCGGCCTTGCTCGTGCAGAAACTGGCGTGACGTGCGGACCAGTTTATTGATCGTTTCGATCATGTGGACCGGAATGCGGATCGTGCGCGCTTGATCCGCGATAGACCGCGTGATCGCCTGCCGAATCCACCAAGTCGCATAAGTCGAGAATTTGTAACCGCGGCGATATTCGAATTTATCAACCGCCTTCATCAAGCCAATATTGCCTTCCTGAATAAGATCAAGGAATTGCAGCCCGCGGTTTGTGTATTTTTTAGCGATGGAAATGACGAGGCGCAGGTTCGCTTCGACCATTTCCTTCTTGGCAATGCGTGCTTCGCGTTCAGCCTTTTGCACCGTATTGACGATGCGCCGGAACTCGCTGAGCGACATGCCGGTCGCTTGGCTGATTTCCGAAATCTCAACGCGGATGCGTTCAACGGCGTCAGTTTCGTTCTCAACGAAGGCAGCCCATTTCTTGTCGGTCCCCGCCATGCTGGCCAGCCAGCTCTCGTCGAGTTCGCGGTTGATATAGCTGTCGAGGAACGCTTTGCGCGGCACTTTATGACGTTCGGCGAGGCGTAGCATCTGACCACCAAGCGCGGTGAGACGGCGATTGAACGCATAAAGCTGGTCAACCAGATATTCGATCTTTGCACCGTGAAACTGGACGCTTTCGACTTCAGCCGTCAGCTCCTCCCGCAGCTTGTGATATTTCTTTTCCTCACCTGCGGGGAAATCATTGCCGAGCCCAAGCGCATCGATGCGCGCTTGCTGAACTTTCGAGAATTTCTTGTAAAGCGCGGTGATCGAAGCGAACTTTTCAAGCGCCATCGGCTTCAAGGTTTCTTCCATCTGCGCGAGGCTGAGGGTATTATCTTCTTCCTCGTCATCCGACGGGCGCGGCGCGCGACGCTCGGTCAGCGCTTCTTCGTCATGTTCGTCTTCGGAAACGGGCGCGACTTCCTCGACGTCCTCTTCTTCCTTGAACGACACGCCAGCGGTTTTCGCGCTGATTTCGCCATTTTCGTCTTCACCGTCTTCGGCCATAGCCTCGGGCGCGGGATCTTTGTTCAGCATCGCGTCGAGATCAATAATCTCGCGCAACTGCATCGTGCCTTCGTTCAAAGCGTTCGACCAGCTGATAATCGCGTGGAACGTGATCGGCGATTCGCACAGGCCGAGGATCATCGTGTCACGACCGGCTTCTATGCGCTTGGCGATTGCGATTTCGCCTTCGCGACTGAGCAATTCGACCGCGCCCATTTCGCGCAGATACATGCGCACAGGATCATCGGTGCGATCAGTGACTTTAGTAACTTTTTCGGCAACATGGCCGGTGCCATCGTCGGCCGCATCGACAGCGGCGATTTCTTCTTCATCTTCTTTCTGATCGTCGCCGTCTTCACCGGCTTCGTCATTTTCGACGACGTTGACGCCCATTTCATTGAGCGCAGACATGACGTCCTCAATTTGATCGGTCGACATTTCGCCGACAACCGCGTTCAAATCGTCAACCGTAATGTAGCCACGCTTTTTGGCGCGCGCGACCATCTTTTTGATGTCAGCATCGTTTAGGTCGATCAGCGGTGCATCGCTCGTGTCTGTTTCATTGTCAGCGTCGGGCGCTTCGGCCTCAAGTTGTTTTGCCATCTAGATATTTGTTCCCATATTATCCGGCATCTTCGTCGCCCTGAACGAGTGCCTTGAATTTCTCTTCAACCGCCGAAAGGGCTGCTCTCAAGCGCTGTTGTTCAGCAAACCCTTCGTCATCAATCCCATCGCTCAACCGTGCAGTCGCCGCAGCTAGAGCAGCGTCCAATTCCGGTCGTGACGCTAATGCTTCAATGGACATTGCCAAATCCCGCCGCGCTACGCCATCGTCCGCATCGTCGCGTGTGAAGGAAAAGGCAAGCCCGTTGAACGCGCGCAACTCCTCCAAGATATCCAATAGCCCATGTTGTTTACATATAGTTTCAAGTTTGCCCGATTCAACGATGTCACCGTCATAGGCCGCATCAACGAGCATATTTTTGAAATGATGCAGGTCGTGGTCGGAGATGGGTAGCATCAAAAGCGCTTCGGCGCAGGTTAGTATGAGCGCGGGATGGCGGACAAGCCCCGCCATGATCGCGCGGCCGTAAAGCCCTTCGATCCCGCCGCCGATGGCGCGTGCTTTGGACGAGGCAGGGCCGTGGGGGACGGGGGCATTGGGGCGGAATTTACCGCGCGGCTGTGGTGTGTATTCGCGTCGGGCGAAGAACAGCGCGTCAAAACGCTCGCGGATCGCGCCGTTATAATGGCGGCGCACTTCGGGATCGGCGATGGTTGCGATATGATCGGTCAGGCGCTGTTTCAGTCCCGCGCGCTGTTCGGGGGTTTTGAGTGGGGCGGCGGCCTGTTCTGTTTCCCACATATAATCGACGAGTGGCTGCGCGGTATCGAGGAGGGCGTCGAACGCCTTGCGACCGCCTTTGCAGACGACATCGTCGGGATCTTGCCCCGCTGGCAGCGTGACAATGCTGAGCGACCGGCCCGGCCCCAACAATGGCATCGCCCGCAAAACCGCGCGCATTGCGGCTTTGCGACCGGCATTGTCACCGTCAAAACACAGGATCGGCACATCTACGAGTCGCCACATACGCTCGATCTGATGCTCGGTCAGCGCTGTGCCGAGAGGTGCGACGACGTCGTCGATTTCAGCGCTGGAAAGGGCAATGCCGTCCATATAGCCTTCGACCGCTATCAGGCGATTGGTCTTGCGCGATGCTGGCCCTGCGTGGTCGAGGTTCCACAGCGTGCGGCCCTTGTCGAACAAGGGCGTATCGGGCGAGTTGAGATATTTGGGCTCGCCCGCGCCTAATATTCGCCCGCCAAACGCAATGCAGCGCCCGCGTGCATCGCGGATCGGGATCATCAGGCGACCGCGGAAACGATCATAGGGAGTTTTATCGTCCACCGCGATCAGTAGACCTGCTTCCACAAGCATATTATCGCCATAGCGGGCGAGGGCGGTTTTTAGTTTACCGCGGCTATCAGGTGCAAAGCCCAGGCCGAACGCGCTGACCAGCTCAGGCGAAACGCCGCGCTTATTGAGGTAGGCGCGCGCTTTGGCACCCTCGATCCCTGCCAATTGCTCGGCAAACCATGCTGCTGCTGCTGCCATGACGTCATGCAAACCGCTCTGTCGTTCGGCGCGCTCGGCTGCGCGGGGATCGGGCGCGGGCATGTCCATACCCGCATTCGCTGCCAGTTCCTTAACGGCATCAATGAAGGGCAACCCCTGCTGCTCGGTCATCCAGCGGATTGCATCACCATGCGCCGAGCAGCCAAAGCAGTGATAAAAGCCCTTGTCATCATTCACGTAAAATGACGGCGTCTTTTCATTGTGGAACGGGCAGGGTGCTTTCCACTCGCGGCCCGCGCGTTGCAGTTTCAGGGACTTGCCAACCAAGGCGGACAGCAGAGTGCGGCTGCGCAGTTCGTCGAGAAAGGCAGGGGAAAGCGTCACCGCGTTAAGAAAGCGATGCCTTCACCAGCGCGCTGGCTTTGCTCATGTCGAGTTCGCTGGCATGGCGGTCTTTCAGTGCGGCCATGACTTTGCCCATGTCTTTGACACCAACAGCACCGACTTCGGCTTTGATTGCTTCGATGGCGAGCATTGTCTGCGCCTCGGTCAGCTGTTGCGGCAGGAAGGTTTCGATAACCGCGACTTCGGCGGCTTCCTTCGCGGCGAGTTCGGGGCGGTTGCCGGTCGTGAACATCTCGATTGATTCGCGGCGTTGCTTGACCATTTTTTGCAGGACTTCGACGACGAGGACGTCATCATCGTCGGGCGACTTGCCGGTGCGCGCCTCGATGTCGCGGTTTTTGATTGCGGATTGGATCAGGCGGATTGTGCCCAAGGTATCAGCATCACGGGCTTTCATCGTCGCAATTTGCGCCGCCTGAATATCGTCTCGAATCATTGAATCTCTCTCGGAAACCTAATTCTTAGCTGCAATCGCGCTTCGTTACCAGAATTGACCGCGCGCGAGTCGCGGCTTAGGGACCATCGCTTAGCGACATCGCTGCATTATCCCTCCAACGGAGCCTCTTCCGCATGGCTGACATTTCGCGCGCCACCGGTATTCTAGTGCTCGCCGACGGGGCCGTCATTTATGGCCGCGGATTCGGCGCGGAAGGCGCGGCGGTGGGCGAGGTGTGCTTCAACACGGCGATGACCGGCTATCAGGAAGTGATGACTGACCCGTCTTACGCGGCGCAGATCGTGACGTTTACCTTTCCGCATATCGGCAATGTCGGTGCGAATATCGACGACGAAGAAAGCGCGAACCCGCACGCGCTGGGGTGCATCGTGCGGCAGGATGTGACTAGCCCGTCAAACTATCGCAGCACCCAGCATTTTGACCAGTGGATGAAAGTGAACGGCCGCATCGGATTGTCGGGCGTCGATACGCGGGCGTTGACGCGGCGGATCCGCGAGGCTGGCGCGCCCAATGCCGTGATCGCATATCGCAAGGACGGCGTATTCGATGTGGCCGAGCTGGTAGCACTGGCGCGCGAGTGGCCGGGGCTGGAGGGGATGGACCTGGCGCGCGGGGTGTCGACCTTGCAGACATATGCATGGTCCGATGGCCTGTGGGCACGCGGCGAAGGTTACAAAGGTTACGCTGGAATCCTACAGACGAAAAAAGTTGTTGCGATAGATTATGGTATTAAATCCAATATTTTACGTAACTTAATTGACGTTGGTTGTCAAGTCACGGTTGTGCCTGCGATTGCTTCATTTGAAGACATCATGCGCCACACACCCGATGGCTTGTTCCTGTCGAACGGCCCCGGTGATCCGGCAGCGACGGGGGAATATGCGGTGCCAGTGATCCAGAAATGGCTGGAGACGGGCAAGCCGTTGTTCGGGATATGCCTGGGGCATCAGATGCTGGGGCTGGCCGTGGGTGCAAAGACCGAAAAGATGTTTCAGGGGCACCGGGGGGCGAACCACCCGGTCAAGCGGCTTTCGGACGGGCGCGTCGAGATCACCAGCATGAACCACGGCTTCGCGCTGGACGCGGCGACGCTGCCGGGAAACGCGCGGGCGACGCATGTTTCATTGTTTGATGGGAGCAACTGCGGGTTCGAGCTGACCGACGCGCCGGTCTTCAGTGTGCAATATCACCCGGAGGCGAGCCCGGGGCCGATGGATAGTCATTATCTGTTCGAACGGTTTGCGGGGATGATGGGGGCATGATTGGGTCGCTTATTTTGGCGCTATCGGCGGCCGGCGCACTTCCAGAAGGATCAATGCCTCCGCTCGAGGTTAATCAGGGTAGGATTTTAACCGCTGAGTCTATTGAAAATGCAGCGAAACGCTGTGGCGCAACGGTTACGGTTACCGAATATCCACCCGGTCTGGAAGGGCCAGGCTCTGAAAACGATCCTACGTCGCTCTCGGTCTCGGTCGATCGCGCAAGTTCGCAGAGCAGCATCGACTGTTTTAACAAGATAGTGCCCACAGTCTCGATCAATTTAGTCGGGCGGGATCCGAAACTTCCGCCGCCACTACCTATAACCGGGCAAGCCTTTGATGCGTTGCTTAAGGAATGCAAATGGAGAAAGAGCGACGGAGTTATGCGTTATATTGTGCCTGATGAAATTCAAATGCGACCTAAACCGTCGGCAGACTTTGGCAGACTGAATTGTGTCCTTGAGGGAGTTCGAAACCGATTTGATGTGAAAATGGGCTTTGTGGGTAACGAAGCCTATGGCGAAGAAAAGAAATAGATGCCCAAACGAACTGACATATCATCCATCCTCATCATCGGCGCAGGCCCGATCATCATTGGGCAGGCGTGCGAGTTCGACTATTCGGGGACACAGGCTGTCAAGGCGCTGAAGGCGGAGGGGTATCGGATCATCCTCGTCAATTCGAACCCGGCGACGATCATGACCGATCCCGAGCTTGCCGACGCGACCTATATCGAGCCGATCACGCCCGAAATCGTTGCCAAGATCATCGAGAAGGAACGGCCCGACGCCGTGCTGCCGACGATGGGCGGGCAGACGGCGCTGAATACCGCGCTTGCGCTGTTCAATGATGGCACGCTGGCGAAATATGGCGTCGAGATGATCGGCGCGGATGCCGAGGCCATCGATAAGGCCGAGGACCGGATGAAATTCCGTGATGCGATGACCAAAATCGGGCTGGAATCGGCGCGGTCGGGGATTGCACATACGCTGGAGGAGGCGCTCTCCATATTGGAGCGGACGGGGTTGCCGTCGATTATCCGGCCAAGTTTCACAATGGGGGGCACCGGGGGCGGGATCGCCTATAATCGTGAGGAGTTCATCGCGATTGTGACGGGCGGGCTTGATGCGAGCCCGACGACCGAAGTGCTGATCGAGGAATCGCTGCTCGGCTGGAAAGAATATGAGATGGAGGTCGTGCGCGACCGCAACGACAATTGCATCATCGTGTGCAGCATCGAGAATATCGACCCGATGGGCGTGCATACGGGGGACAGCATCACGGTCGCGCCCGCGCTGACGCTGACCGACAAGGAATATCAGATCATGCGCAATGCGAGCATTGCTTGCCTGCGCGAAATCGGGGTCGAGACCGGCGGATCGAACGTCCAGTTCGCGGTCAATCCCGCAGACGGGCGGCTGATCGTCATTGAAATGAACCCGCGGGTTTCGCGGTCGTCGGCGCTGGCGTCCAAAGCAACGGGGTTCCCGATTGCCAAGGTCGCGGCACTCTTGGCGGTGGGCTACACGCTCGATGAGATCATGAACGACATTACGGGCGCGACGCCTGCGAGCTTTGAGCCGACGATTGATTATGTCGTCACCAAAATCCCGCGCTTTGCCTTTGAGAAGTTCAAGGGGGCCGAGCCACTGCTCCACACGGCGATGAAGTCGGTCGGTGAAGTGATGGCGATTGGGCGGAATATTCATGAATCGATGCAGAAGGCGCTGCGCGGGCTGGAGACCGGGCTGTCAGGGTTTAATTTTGTTGATGAGCTGAAAGGCGCGTCAAAGGATGATTTGATTGCGGCGCTAACGCGTGCGACGCCAGACCGGTTGCTGGTGGCGGCACAGGCGCTGCGTGAGGGGATGTCGGTTGCCGAGGTGCATGCGGTTTCAAAGTTCGATCCGTGGTTTCTGGAGCGAATTGCTGAGATTATCGAGGCTGAGAATGGCGTGGCTGCAAATGGCTTGCCGCGCGATGCGGATGGGATGCGTCGCCTGAAAGCGATGGGGTTTTCGGACAAAAGACTGGCATTTCTCGCCTTGCAATCGGCGAATCTGAGCGAACGCGGCATGGCACGCGGTGGGCTTGTCCGCGATGCCGTGGTTGCGATGACGGGCGGTATAACCGAGACCGATGTGCGCGCGCTGCGGCACCGGCTAGGGGTGCGGCCAGTGTTCAAGCGGATCGATACCTGCGCGGCGGAGTTTGCAGCCAAAACGCCGTATATGTATTCGACTTACGAAGCGCCGACCTTTGGCACGCCCGAGTGCGAGAGTGCGCCGTCGGATCGCGAGAAGATCGTCATATTGGGCGGCGGGCCAAACCGGATCGGGCAGGGGATCGAGTTCGATTATTGCTGTTGCCATGCTTGCTACGCATTGTCGGACGCTGGCTATGAGACGATCATGGTCAATTGCAATCCGGAAACGGTTTCGACGGATTATGATACGTCGGACCGGCTGTATTTTGAGCCGCTGACAGCGGAGGATGTCCTCGAAATCCTGCATGTCGAGCAGCAAAACGGCACGCTGAAGGGTGTTATCGTCCAGTTTGGCGGGCAGACGCCGCTGAACCTCGCCAAGGCGCTGAGTGAGGCGGGGATTCCGATTTTGGGCACCAGTCCGGCGGCGATTGATCTG
>JAYTWA010000049.1:0-8160 GCA_043743675.1 Sphingomonadales bacterium | reverse complement strand
CATTAACGCCTGAGACCAGCACCTTACCGTCCTTGGGGAAAGCCTGCGTCACTTCGCCATGCTTGCCCTTGTCCTTGCCCGACAGAACCACAACCTTGTCACCCTTACGAATCTTCAGCGCCGACATCACAGCACCTCCGGCGCTAGGCTGATGATTTTCATGTAGTTCTTTGCACGAAGCTCTCGAACGACTGGGCCAAAGATACGCGTGCCAATCGGCTCCTCGTTCTTGTTGACCAGCACGGCCGCATTCGTGTCGAAACGGATTGTCGACCCATCGGCGCGATGAATGTCCTTCGCCGTGCGGACGATGACGGCGCGGTGAACGTCGCCCTTCTTAACCTTGCCCCGGGGTGCAGCTTCCTTAATCGACACGACGATGACATCGCCAACGCCGGCAAAGCGACGCTTCGATCCGCCCAGCACCTTGATGCACTGAACGCGCTTGGCGCCACTGTTGTCCGCGACTTCCAGGTTTGATTGCATCTGGATCATTATGCGTTGTCCTCAACACCGGTGTCGGCCACGCCAGTCCCGTCGATGACTTTCCACGTCTTCAGCTTGCTGATTGGTGCGCATTCTTCGATGCGAACAATCTGGCCCAGCTTGAACGCATTGGCTTCATCATGCGCATGATATTTTTTCGTGCGGCGGATAATCTTTGCATACAGCGGATGTTTCACTTTCCGCTCAACATTGACCACCACCGTCTTGTCGCCTTTGTCCGAGACAATGACGCCGGTGAGAACGCGCTTCGGCATTATTTCGCTCCCTCAGCGCTACGCGCCGTTTGAAGTGTTTTAATCTGGGCTATCGTGCGGCGAACGACGCGCACACGCGCGGGCTTTTCAAGCTGGTTGGTCGCAGCCTGAAAGCGCAGGTTAAATGCCTCGCGCTTCAGTTCGCCCAGCTGGCCCGACAATTCATCGTCGGTCTTGAGCTTTAATTCGGCAATCTTGGCCATCTTATTTGGCTCCCAGATGCGAGAAGTCACCCAGTCGAGCAACAACCTTGGTTTTGATCGGCAGCTTTTCCATCGCGCGACTAAAAGCAACAGCAGCCAGCGGTCCGGGAACGCCATCGAGTTCGAACAGGATGCGACCAGGCTTTACGCGTGCGGCCCAATATTCAATTGCGCCTTTGCCCTTGCCCATGCGGACTTCGGCAGGCTTCGACGTGACGGGCACATCAGGGAACACACGGATCCACAAACGCCCCTGACGCTTGATGTGACGTGTTATTGCACGACGGGCCGCTTCGATCTGACGGGCAGTGATCCGGTCAGGCTCCATGGCTTTCAGACCATAAGAACCAAAGTTCAACTCGGTGCCGCCCTTAGCATCACCGTGAATCTTGCCCTTGAAAGTTTTGCGGAATTTGGTTTTTCTGGGTTGCAGCATGATCTAATCCCTAGCGCCGGTCATCGCGGGCCGGGCGAACACCCGACGTCTGCGCTTCAAGCATCAACCGTTCCTGGCTCATCGGATCGTGGCCAAGGATTTCACCTTTGAAAATCCAGACTTTGATCCCGCACACGCCATAAGCGGTATGCGCTTCAGCTTCGGCATAATCGACATGCGCGCGCAGTGTGTGCAGCGGCACACGACCTTCGCGATACTGTTCAACGCGGGCGATTTCAGCACCACCGAGACGACCACCGCACATGATCTTGATGCCTTCAGCACCAAGACGCATGGCAGACTGCATCGCGCGCTTCATGGCACGGCGGAAAGCAATTCGACGCTCAAGCTGATCAGCAATGCCCTGTGCGACGAGCTTCGCGTCAATTTCGGGCTTGCGAATTTCAACGATATTCAGGCTGACGTCGGACGAGGTCATCGACCCGATCTTCTTGCGCAGCACTTCGATATCCGCACCCTTTTTACCGATGATAACACCGGGACGCGCGGCATAGATCGAGATGCGGCACAACTTGGCGGGACGCTCGATCACAACCTTCGAAATCGCAGCCTGTGGCAACGACTTCATGATATACTGACGGATACGCAGATCTTCGAGAAGCAACCGACCATAGTCGGACCCTTCCGCATACCAGCGACTATCCCATGTCCGGTTGATCTGGAGCCGAAGTCCGATCGGATTTGATTTATGACCCATCTTTAGACTTCCCGATCCTGAACTTCGCGAACAACAACGCGAAGACGGCTGAATGGCTTGACGATGCGCGCCGAACGGCCGCGTGCACGCGTAGCAAAGCGCTTCATCGACAATCCCTTGCCGACGCTGGCTTCGACCACGACAAGGCTGTCGACGTCAAGATTATGGTTGTTTTCAGCATTTGCGATAGCCGAAGCGAGGCACTTGCGCACATCGATGGCCATGCCCTTGGTCGAAAACTGGAGGATGTTCATCGCATCCCCGGCTTTGCGATTGCGGATCAGCGCGGCAACAAGACCGAGCTTCTGCGCTGAACCACGGATCGACGTCGCCATTGCCAGCGCTTCGTTATCCGCAACCTTGCGAGGATTAACTGTCTTGGACATCAGCGCTTGCCCTTCTTATCAGCGGCGTGGCCGGGGAAGTAACGCGTGGGCGCAAATTCACCGAGCTTCATGCCGACCATGTCTTCATTCACTGAAACGGGCACGAATTTGCGGCCGTTGTAAACGCTAAAAACGAGGCCAACGAACTGCGGTAAAATTGTCGAACGTCGCGACCATGTCTTGATCGGCGTGCGCGTGCTTGATTCCGCGGCGGTTTCTGCTTTTTTCAGCAGATGCAGGTCAACAAATGGACCTTTCCAGACTGAGCGAGCCATAACTACCTCTTCTTCTTAGCGTGACGTGACTTGATGATCATCTTGTCAGTCGATTTGTTCGAACGCGTGCGAGCACCCTTGGTCGGCTTGCCCCATGGCGTCACAGGATGACGACCGCCGGATGTCCGGCCTTCACCACCGCCATGCGGGTGATCGACCGGGTTCTTGGCGACACCGCGCGTCAGCGGGCGAATGCCCTTCCAACGATTGCGGCCGGCCTTGGCGAGATTGGTGTTGGCATTGTCAGGGTTCGAAACCGCGCCCACCGTCGCCATGCAATTTGCATGTATATAACGCTGCTCGCCAGAGTTCAGACGGACGATCACCATGCCACGGTCACGACCGACGACCTGCACATACGTGCCTGCTGACCGTGCAATCTGGCCACCCTTGCCGGGTTTCATTTCGACATTGTGGACGATAGTGCCGACCGGAACCTGGCCAATTTCCATCGCATTGCCGGGCTTCACGTCGGTTTTCTTCGCAGCGATCACCTTGTCACCCACCGCCAGACGCTGTGGCGCGATGATGTATTTCACATCACCTTCACCATAGCTGATCAGGGCGATGAAGGCGGTGCGGTTGGGATCATATTCGATCCGTTCGACCGTGCCTTCGACATCCCATTGGCGACGCTTGAAATCGATGAAGCGATAGCTCTGCTTGTGGCCGCCCGCGATACCGCGCGACGTCACATGGCCCTTGTTATTGCGGCCACCCGTCTTGCTCTTGCCTTCGGTCAGTGCCTTGACAGGGCCGCCCTTCCAAAGTGCAGATTTGTCGACAAGGATCAGGCCACGACGTGCGGGGCTGGTCGGATTATAATGTTTAAGTGCCATGGTCCTATATCCCCGTGGTCACGTCGATCGACTGGCCATCCGCCAGCGTCACGATTGCCTTTTTGAAGTCCGACTTGGTGTAGGGCGTACCCTTCCACTTTTTGGTCTTGCCCTTTTGGACGATGGTGTTGACCTTCGTCACACTAACCGAAAAGAGCGCCTCGACAGCGGCCTTAATCTCGGGCTTGGTGGCGTCGTTCGCAACCTTGAACACAACGGCATTGTGCTCGCTCATCATCGTCGATTTTTCGGTAATATAGGGCGCAACAATCACGTCATAATGACGGATCGAGATGCCGGAACCCTTGGGAGCTTTAGCCATTGAACCGCGCCTCCAGCTTTTCGACGCCCGCGCGGGTCAAGACCAGCGTGTCGTGCTTCAGAATGTCATAAACATTGGCACCACCCGCAGGCAGCACATTGATGTTGTGCAAGTTTGCTGCTGCCATCGCAAAGCTCGTGTCAACGACATCACCGTCGATAACCAGCGCCGTCCGGCCAAAACCAAGATTGGCAAGGCTTGCTGCCAACGTCTTAGTTTTGCTGTCCGCAACCGCAAGGCTGTCCATGACGATCAGCGTGCCGTCCTTGATCTTTGACGACAGCGCCATTTTTAGGCCGATCGCACGGATCTTCTTATTAAGCGACGGATTGAAGTCACGAACGCGGGCACCGTGCGCTTTGCCACCACCAATAAAAATCGGTGCGCGGCGGTTGCCGTGACGTGCCGTACCGCCACCCTTCTGGTTGCCAAATTTCTTGCCAGTCCGCGCTACGTCCGAACGCTCGCGTGTTCCTCGCGCTGTCGCACGACGCTTTTCAAGCTGCCACGTGATGACGCGGTGCAGAATGTCGGCGCGTGGCTCAAGACCGAACACGTCGTCATTCAATTCGATGTCAGCGCCCTTGGCTGCTTTGCCGTCGAGGGTTTGAACTTTCAGTTTCATGTTCAGCCCTCCTGCTTATCTTCGGTTGCAGGCACAGCGGGTGCAGCCTCGACCGGGGTTTCAACAACAGCCGTTTCGACAGGTGCGGTATCGACAATTGCTTCTTCAACAACCGGCGCTGCGTCGCTCTTCACTGAGGCAGGATACGGCACATCCTTGTGCGCCGGAACCTTCACGGCATCCTTAACCATCAACCAAGTGCCCTTCGATCCGGGCACCGAGCCCTTGACGAAAAGCAGTCCGCGCTCGACATCGGTCGAAACGATTTCCAAATTCTGCTGGGTGCGCTGACGGTCGCCCATGTGGCCAGCCATCTTCTTGCCCTTAAACACTTTGCCCGGGTCCTGACGCTGCCCGGTCGATCCCAGCGAACGGTGCGAAACCGAAACACCGTGCGTGGCGCGAAGCCCGCCGAAATTCCAGCGCTTCATGCCGCCCTGAAAACCCTTGCCCTGTGTGTGGCCCGACACGTCGACAAGTTGCCCGGCAACGAAATGATCAGCGGAAATCTCCGCGCCCACTTCAACCAGCGCATCTTCCGATACACGGAATTCAACGACCTTAGCTTTGGGTTCAACTTCAGCTTTGCCGAAATGTCCGCGCTGCGGCTTGGCGACATTCTTCGCCTTGGCAACGCCCGCACCAAGCTGAACCGCGACATAGCCGTCACGATCCGTTGTGCGCTGTGAAATGACTTGATTATTTTCCAACGAGAGAACGGTCACAGGAACGTGCCGTCCATCATCTTGAAACAAACGGGTCATACCCATCTTCTTTGCAATTACTCCGGTCCTCACCGGCCTTACTCCTTATGTCAGAGGCGCACGCAGATGATCCACGCGCGCTTGGCTTTGCCCAATGTCTGAAACGGCCCCGTCCGGGCATTTTCCTTCCGAAGAAGGAGGACGGGGACGCAGCCGGAGCAAGCTCCGCGGTATCCCTTATCTCGTCGTTGCGAATCTCTCAATCCGCCTGCGAAACATCGACATTAGGCGAGCTTAATCTCCACGTCAACGCCAGCGGCCAGATCAAGCTTCATCAACGCATCAACCGTTTGCGGTGTCGGCTGAATGATGTCGAGCAGGCGCTTGTAGGTGCGGACTTCGAACTGCTCGCGCGATTTTTTATCAACGTGCGGCCCACGGTTAACCGTGAACTTGTCGATGTGCGTTGGCAACGGAATGGGACCGCGGATCAAAGCGCCTGTGCGCTTGGCCGTGTCGGCGATGTCGCCGGTTGCCTGATCAAGCACACGATGATCGAATGCCTTCAGACGAATACGGATATTCTGCGTTTCCATGTCCATTACCAATGCGAAAGAGCCACACCCGACTTTACGGGCTTAAGAAAGCTAACCGCCCGGCTGCTTCAAGACAACCGGGCGGCTCTGATTCGTTATTACTACTTCGTGATCGAAGCGACAACCCCCGAACCAACGGTCCGTCCGCCTTCGCGGATCGAGAAGCGCAAACCCTGCTCCATCGCGATGGGCGCGATAAGCTTGACACCAAGCTGAACATTGTCGCCCGGCATCACCATTTCCGTGCCTTCGGGAAGGACAACTTCGCCCGTCACGTCGGTCGTGCGGAAGTAGAATTGCGGACGGTAGTTCGCAAAAAATGGCGTGTGACGACCACCTTCGTCCTTGGACAGGACGTAAACTTCCGACGTGAATTCAGTGTGTGGCTTGATCGAGCCGGGCTTGCATAGAACCTGACCACGCTCGACTTCTTCGCGGCCAACACCACGGATCAGCGCACCGATGTTGTCACCGGCTTCACCCTGATCGAGCAGCTTGCGGAACATTTCGACGCCGGTGCATACCGTCTTCTTCGTGTCCTTCAGGCCAACGATTTCAACTTCTTCGCCGACCTTTACAACACCCTGTTCGACGCGGCCTGTAACAACCGTGCCGCGACCCGAGATCGAGAACACGTCTTCGATTGGCATCAGGAATGGCTTGTCGAGTGGACGCGCAGGCTGTGGAATGAACGCGTCAACTGCGGCCATCAGCTTGAGAACGGCGCCACGGCCCAGTTCTTCGTTCGTGCCGTCAAGCGCGCACTTTGCCGAACCCTGAATGACGGGGATGTTGTCGCCGTCAAAGTCATACTTCGACAAAAGCTCACGGATTTCCATTTCGACGAGCTCGAGGATTTCGGCATCGTCAACAAGGTCAACCTTATTCATGAACACGACAAGCTGCGGCACGCCAACCTGACGGGCCAGCAGAATGTGCTCGCGGGTCTGTGGCATCGGGCCGTCGGTTGCCGAAACAACAAGAATGCCGCCGTCCATCTGCGCCGCACCCGTGATCATGTTCTTCACATAGTCAGCGTGGCCTGGGCAATCGACGTGCGCATAGTGGCGCGCTTCGGTTTCATATTCAACGTGCGCCGTCGAAATCGTGATACCGCGCTCGCGCTCTTCGGGCGCCTTGTCGATGTTATCATACGACGTGAAGGTCGCGCCGCCGGTTTCGGCAAGGATCTTGGTGATCGCTGCGGTCAGCGATGTCTTACCATGGTCGACGTGACCGATGGTGCCGATGTTGCAGTGCGGTTTGGTCCGCTCGAACTTTGCTTTTGCCATTATGCTACCTTCTTTTCGTCTAGATTGTTGCGAGCGTCGCCGCTTCCGGCGTCGCCCATAGTCATAAAATTTTGATTATGCCAGCTTCGCTTTGACTTCGTCCGCGACGTTTGCCGGAACTTCCTCATAGTGCGAGAACTGCATCGAGTATTGTGCCCGTCCCTGCGTGAACGAACGCAACTGGTTCACATAACCAAACATGTTGGCCAGCGGCACCATTGCCTCGACAGTCTGGGCATTGCCACGGGCGTCGGTGCCCTGAATTTGCCCGCGACGTGAGTTCATGTCGCCGATGACGTCACCCAGATAATCTTCCGGAGTCACGACTTCGACCTTCATGATCGGCTCGAGCAACTTGATGCCCGATTTCTGTGCACCTTCACGCATTGCCGCACGACCAGTGATTTCGAATGCCAGTGCCGACGAATCGACGTCATGGTAGGCACCGTCATAAAGATGGATTTCAAAATCGATAATCGGAAAGCCGATAAGTGATCCTGTCTGGGCAATTTCACGCATGCCCTTTTCGACAGACGGAATATATTCCTTGGGAATATTGCCGCCCTTCACTTCGTCGAAGAACAAGACACCTGATCCGCGTTCGCCCGGAACCAGTGTCAGCTTGACGCGACCGAACTGGCCTGAACCACCCGACTGCTTCTTGTGCGTGTAATCAATGTCGATTTTCTTCGCGAGATATTCGCGATACGCCACCTGCGGCGCGCCGACATTAGCCTCGACCTTGAATTCACGCTTCATGCGATCAACCATGATCTCGAGGTGAAGCTCGCCCATCCCCTTCAGGATGGTCTGGCCCGATTCGTGATCGGTGGACACGCGGAACGACGGATCTTCGCGGGCAAGGCGGTTCAAAGCCACGCCCATCTTTTCCTGGTCGGCCTTAGTCTTGGGCTCGACGGAAACCTCGATCACGGGATCAGGAAATTCCATCCGCTCAAGAATTATCGGCTTATCCTGCGCGCACAGTGTATCGCCTGTCGTC
>JAYTWA010000048.1:0-3420 GCA_043743675.1 Sphingomonadales bacterium | reverse complement strand
CCAGAAGCGGGCTTTGGCGACGAGGAAGACCGGCGGTTGCGCTTTGCGACTAATCATCCCGGCATCGGCCTGATCCGCGTGCGTGCGTTCGATGTGGCGACATTCGTAGCGCATGGCGCGGCGCATATGGGCGTTGTCGGGTCCGATGTCATCGATGAATTCGATTATTCGGAGCTTTACGCGCCGGTTGACCTGAACATCGGTCATTGCCGGATTTCAGTGGCCGAACCCGCTGAGCAAGCAGCATCCAATGATCCAAAGACGTGGAGCCATGTCCGCGTGGCAACCAAATATCCGAACCTGACGCGCAAGCATTTCGAAGCGCTTGGGCGTCAGGCGGAGTGTGTAAAACTCAACGGCGCGATGGAACTCGCGCCGACGCTGGGCCTATCGAGCCGGATTGTTGATCTGGTTTCGAGCGGGCGCACATTAAAGGACAATGGCCTCGTTGAAGTTGAAGTCATTGCACAGGTTTCGGCGCGGCTCATTGTCAACCGTGCCGCGTTCAAGACTCGCGATGATGTTGCGCCACTCGTTGAAGCATTCCGAGCGGCCGTCGCATGATCATGCTTTCAAGCAGCGACGCAAACTTTCAAACAGCGTTTACAGCACTGGTCGAAGACCGCCGTGACAGCGACGAAGATATATCGCGCGATGTCGCTTTTATCCTATCGCGGGTGCGGACCGAGGGCGACGCAGCGGTCGCCGAACTGACCGCAAAGTTCGACAAGCACGACCTGCCGTGGCGGATCAGCCTAGACGACGCGATGCAGGCTTACGTCGATCTCGACCCGGCTCTACGTGACGCGCTGGAGCTCGCGGCGGAACGCATCCGCGCCTATCATCTGAAGCAGTTGCCCGAAGACCGTGACTATATCGACGATGCTGGCGTGCGGCTGGGCGCGCGGTGGAATGGGGTGGATGCAGCGGGCGTTTATGTCCCCGGCGGTCGCGCGGCCTATCCAAGCTCGGTTTTAATGAATGTCATTCCGGCGCGGTTGGCGGGCGTCAGGCGGATCGTGATGGTCACGCCAACACCCGGCGGTGAACCCAATCCCGCTGTGCTTGCCGCCGCGATCATCGCAGGTGTCAACGAAATCTGGCGAATTGGCGGCGCACAGGCTGTTGGTGCACTCGCCTATGGCACTGATACGATCGCGCCGGTCGATGTTATTGTCGGCCCCGGTAACGGCTGGGTCGCCGAAGCCAAGCGCCAGCTTTATGGCCGTGTCGGGATCGATATGGTGGCGGGGCCATCAGAGATTTTGGTCGTCGCCGACGCGGACAATGATCCCGAATGGATCGCCGCTGATTTGCTGAGCCAGGCCGAACATGACCCGACGAGCCAGTCGATACTGATCACGAATGATGCTGTTTTCGCTGACAAAGTAAGTGCAGCAGTAGAAGTTTTGCTCGACGGCTGGGCAACGGCCCGCCTTAGCTGGGATGCGCATGGCACAATCATCATTGTGGATTCGCTAGACGAAGCGCCCGCGCTGATTGACCGCCTCGCCCCCGAACATCTTGAACTTGCGATTGCTGATCCCGACGCGATGTTCGCGCACATCCGCCATGCCGGGTCCGTGTTCCTCGGTCGCCACACGTCCGAAGCCATCGGCGACTATCTCGGCGGACCAAACCACGTCCTCCCCACCGGTCGCCGTGCGCGTTTTTCCAGCGGGCTGTCCGTGACCGATTTCATGAAACGCACCAGCTTTCTGGGCGTCACTCCTGCTGCGCTCGCCGCTCTTGGCCCTGCCGCTGCAACGCTTGCCGATGCCGAAGGGCTGCCAGCTCATGCCAAATCAATCCGGGTGCGCCTGAAATCATGAAAAACCGTTCGAAATCCCGCTCCGCCGCGCGCCTCGCTGCTGTGCAAGCGCTGTATCAGCATGACATGGAAGGCACGCCGCAAGCGAAATTGCTCCATGAGTTTCACCAGCATCGGCTGGGCGCGACCATCGGTGACGATGAATATGCCGAAGCTGAAGTCGATTTCTTTGATGATGTCGTGACGGGGGCGCTTGGTCGCGCAGATGAAATTGATGCCGCTATCGTTGCAAAGCTCAGCACCGGCTGGACGCTCGAACGCCTCGACAAACCCATGCGCGCGATCCTCCGCGCCGGAACTTACGAACTCCTCGCCCGCGCTGACGTGCCCGTAAAATCAGTCATCAACGAATATGTCGATGTCGCCGACGCCTTTTACGACAAGCGCGAAAAAGGGTTTGTGAACGGGTTATTAGATGCAGTTGCGAAGGATGTGCGGCCCTAAACCGTCCCCAGAAACGCCCGCACCGCTGGCGCAATGTCCTCACGGTCCAGCGCCAGCGCAATGTTCGCCATTATGAACCCGGCTTTGTCGCCGCAATCAAACCGTCGCCCGCCAAATTTATAGGCGTGGAACGGCTGTGTCCCGATCATCTTGGCCATCGCATCGGTCAGCTGGATTTCATTACCCGCGCCACGTGCCTGTCCTTCAAGCACGCGCATGACTTCAGGTTGCAGGATGTAGCGCCCGGGGATCATCAGATTTGACGGTGCGGTGCCGAGCGAAGGCTTTTCGACAAGGCCGGTCACTTCGACCAGCGGCCCGTCGACCTTGCCCGGCGTGATGATGCCATATTTATCGGTCTGGTCGGGTGCGACTTCATAACCGCAGACGATGTTGCCGCCGACTTCGTTATAAGCCTCGACCATCTGTTTCATGCAACCGGGTTCGCCGACCATGAGTTCATCGGGCAGAAAGACCGCGAATGGTTCGTCGCCAACAATATGCCGCGCACACCAGATCGCGTGGCCCAGACCAATCGCTTCTTGTTGCCGCACATAAATAATCTCGCCGGGCTTGAACCGCGTGCCCTCAATCGCGTCGAGTGATTTGCCGCGCGCGCTCATGGTCGATTCAAGTTCGTAGGACACGTCGAAATGATCTTCGAGTGCGGATTTGCCGCGGCCCGTGACGAAAATCATCTGTTCGATGCCTGCCTCGCGCGCTTCATCAACGGCATATTGGATCAGCGGCCGGTCAACGACGGGCAGCATTTCCTTGGGCATCGCCTTGGTCGCGGGCAGGAAGCGCGTACCGAGACCGCCGACCGGAAAGACGGCCTTCCGCAATTTTTTCATGGTCATCAGTCGTTCTTTTTCTTGCTCTTGTTGGCATAAAGGAACGCAGCGGCAAGCGCAGCGGACCCAATACCGGCAGCAACGCCGACTGCAGCGACCTTCTTGTTGCGTTTCTTGGCAGCAGCCTGTGCCCGCGCCTCGCGGAGCGCTTCGGAAGCAGGAGCGTCGTCTTCGGGCGTGTCGGTTGGTTCGGTCATATGCGCTCTCCTAGCGGATGTTTCCTTGAATCGCGGTTAACGGATGAACGCAAGGAAAACTCGTCAGAAGCAAGTGTGTTTCCAGCGATACTGG
>JAYTWA010000047.1:0-2057 GCA_043743675.1 Sphingomonadales bacterium | reverse complement strand
AAAGCGGCCAAGACCCTTGTCGGTGCCGCAAACATAATCCCAGTGGCGGAAGTAGAGCCCATAATTGCACCTATATTCAGCGTGATGACGTTGATGATGCGATGCTGTTATGAGCCAATTCCCTAACACACCGTTAACGATGCCTTTTGGAAACAGCTCCCATCCCATATGATTCGTGACGCCCATAACCGTCATGATCGTTAATACCACCCCCAATGCGCCAACATGGACGGGGATTGCGAAGACTAGCGCTGGAATGACAACAGCGCCCGTAATCGCTTCCCAAGGGTGAAAGGACATGGCGGCCCATGCCGTTGGCGGGCGGCTGGCGTGGTGGATGGCGTGGGCAATTTTGAAAGGCTTTGGCTGGTGCATCCAGCGGTGCGTCCAGTAAAACCAAGTATCATGCGCAAGAAGGTAGAGCAGAATACTGACAGGCAGATACCATAGCGGATAGTCGGTTGCGTTCGTGTAAACCTGCGTCCAGCCATGATGCTGCCAACCCCATGCGACGATCCCGGCAGGCGCGCCGTAAATCCCTGCGCTGAGCAAACTCCACAAAATTTCACGGCGGATTTGCGGGTTTAGGTTATCGTAAAGACCGGGGCGGACTTTGCTGGTGGCGAAAGCGAAAGCCCCGCTGACCACTAGATAACGAACGCCGACAATGATCGTCATGACAAGCGCGGAAAGAATGGCGAGGAACATAATTTTGCCTATGCCGTGGGATCATCTGCGGTTCAACTAAATGCTAAGACCGCCGAGCCGGTGCAGCGTCGCCTGACTACCGACAGTACCGCAAACTTCTGCGGACAGGGCAATATTACGCATCCGCATCGCAAGTTCGGGCTGCGACGCTATGCTTTCGGACAGCCATGATCCGAATCCGCCATCGGGCAGATGATCCTCCATCGTCACAACGCGGTCGAATGAAGCAATCTGTGCGGGCTGAAAAGGTTTCGACGCCATACTCCATAGCGGCAGCGACCAGACGGCGTGTCTTTCATAATCAGGGTCATGTTGTGCCCGTTCCATTGCCAAACCCAGCGCCGCACCAGTCGAAAGCAGGGCAAGCCCCGGATTACAATCTTCGGTCGCAACGGGGATCCACCGTCCCGGCGCAATATCGGGCACGTCGGCATGAAATGTCGGCTCGCCCGCCTTGCCAATGCGCAGGTACGACGGCTGCGGATTGGCCACTAGATAGCGCAGACAGGCACGCACTTCATGCGGGTCCCCGGGCGCTGCGATGAGCATATTGGGCATTGTCCGCATCAGCGCATAATCCTGCACGGCATGGTGCGAATAACCGAGCGCGCCATAAGCCACGCCGCCGCCCACCGCGACGACCGTCACGGGCAGCTTGTGATAATCGACATCGTTGCGGACTTGTTCAGCACATCGAAAGGTCGGGAAATTGGCGATGGAATAGGTGAAAACATGATAGCCTTCGGACGCCATGCCCGCCGCAAGGCCCGTCATATTCTGCTCCGCTACACCCGCATTGATGAAACGATCGGGGAAACGGTCGGCGAACGGCTCGATCACCGAAAAGCCGAGATCGCCGACAACGAGCGCAATGTGATCATGGGTTTCGGCCAGCGTCACGAGTTCGTCGATGAACGCACTACGCATGCGCTTCGACCTCTGCCAGCGCATCCGCCAGCTGGGCAGCGTCGGGATTTTTATAATGCCACATGACTTTGTTTTCCATGTAACGGACGCCTTTGCCTTTGGTGGTGTGCGCGATCAGCATCGAAGGCTTGCCGGGTTCCCACGGTGAGGCCGACAGCGCGGCTGTGAGCGCTTCATGGTCGTGGCCGTCAACTTCACGGACAGCCCAACCGAATGCCGTCATCTTGTCCGCCAGCGGCTCGAGTCGCAGCGTGGATTCGACCGAACCAAGGCTTTGCAGCTTATTGTAATCGACAATCGCGGTCAGTCGGTCGAGTTTGTGGTGCGCCGCAAACATGAAGGCTTCCCAGTTACTGCCTTCGCCAAGTTCACCATCGCTGAGCATCACAAATGTTCGCCATGCGTCACCACGACGCTGTCCG
>JAYTWA010000046.1:0-4862 GCA_043743675.1 Sphingomonadales bacterium | reverse complement strand
ATGAATTTCTTGGGATAACCAAAGTTTGGCGCTGGACTCGTGAGCGAATGCAGAAAGCATACAACGATGGTCTTGTTGTTCAGACAAAAGCCGGGACAGTCCCACAGCTAAAACGCTACATAGATGAGCAACGTGGGATAGCGCTGAGCGACGTCTGGACTGACATCCCACCACTCAACTCACAGGCCCAAGAACGCCTCGGCTACCCCACGCAAAAACCCGAAGCGCTGCTCGAACGCATCATCCGCGCCTCGTCGAACGAAGGCGATACTGTGCTTGATGCCTATTGCGGGTGCGGGACCACGGTGGCGGTGGCGCAGCGGCTCGCGCGGCGCTGGATCGGGATCGACATTACCTATCAGTCGATCTCGCTGATCCTGAAGCGCCTGTCGGACAAATATAAGGATGATTATGCCGCGATCGAGGCAAACATCCTGCTCGACGGTGTGCCCAAAGACCTTGAATCCGCCGTCGCACTCGCCAATCGCAAGGACGACAAGACGCGCAAGGAATTCGAGAAATGGGCGATCCTGACCTATTCGAACAATCAGGCGCGAATTAACGAGAAAAAGGGCGGCGATGGCGGGATCGACGGGATTGCCTATTTCCTGCTCGACAAGGACACCAACGGCAAAGCCGTGTTCCAGGTGAAATCAGGCAAAACCGGGCGCGGTGATCTCGCAAAGCTGAACAGCGACCGCATCCGTGAAAAGGCCGAATTCGGCATCCTGCTGTGCATGGACCTGCCCACCAAAGCGATGCGCGACGAAATTGCAGCGGCGGGCAAATATCGCCACCCGCTGCTCAACCGCGAGGATGACCGGTTGCACGTCGTGACCGTCGCCGAAATGTTCGCGCCGCTCAACAAACGCCTCGACCTGCCAATGGCGCGCACCGATGCCGTGAAATCCGCCGCCGCTGTGGGTGATGCCGATAAACAGATCGGGTTGTTATGACGCATGACATTCACATCATCGGCGGCGGCATGGCCGGGTCCGAAGCGGCGTGGCAGCTGGCCGAAGCGGGGCATAAAGTCCGCCTGTCCGAAATGCGCGGCGGTGGCGACGTCACAGCGGCGCACCGGACTGACGATCTTGCCGAGCTGGTCTGTTCGAACAGTTTTCGTTCGGATGATGCGGAGTCCAACGCGGTCGGGTTGCTGCATCAGGAAATGCGCGCGCTGGGTTCACTGATCATGGCGATGGCCGACAAGCACCGCGTGCCTGCCGGGTCAGCGCTGGCGGTGGATCGTGATGGCTTTTCGGCGGGCGTTACAGCGGCAATCGCGGATCATCCGAATATCACGCTCGTTCGCGAACGGGTGGACACTTTGCCCGCCAAAAACGATTATGCCCCCACAATCATCGCGACCGGCCCCCTAACCGCTCCCGCCCTCGCCACGGCCATCGGCGCACAGACAGGCGAAGATGCGCTCGCATTCTTCGATGCCCTCGCCCCCATCGTCCATCATGACAGCATCGACATGGACATCTGCTGGCGCGCAGCCAGATGGGATAAGGGCGGTGCCGACTACATCAACTGCCCGATGACAAAAGCCGACTATCTCGCCTTCCACGCGGCATTGATGTCGGGTGAGAAATCCGAGTTCAAGGAATGGGAGAATGTTCCCTATTTCGAAGGTTGTATGCCCATCGAAGTCATGGCCGAACGCGGTGTCGACACCTTGCTGTACGGCCCGATGAAGCCCGTTGGCCTCGACAATCCCAAGACCGGGCATTGGCCCTGGGCGGTCGTACAATTGCGGCAGGATAATGCGCTGGGGACATTGTGGAACATCGTCGGGTTTCAGACCAAGCTAAAACACGCCGAACAGGTGCGCATTTTCCGGATGATCCCCGGCCTCCAAAATGCCGAGTTCGCGCGTTTGGGCGGGCTGCACCGCAATACATTTATCAAATCACCGGTGCTGCTTGATGAAACCCTGCGCCTCAAATCCGCTCCGCATATCCGTTTCGCCGGACAGATTACGGGCTGCGAAGGCTATCTCGAAAGTGCCGCCATCGGGATGCTTGCCGGACGATTTGCGGCGGACCCCGATCTCGCGCCACCGCCGCCAACAACGGCGCTCGGTGCGTTGCTATCGCATATCACCGGCGGCGCGGAAGCCAGCACCTACCAACCGATGAACGTGAACTTCGGCCTATTCCCGCCGCTCGACCTTGCGAAAAAAACTGGCAAGGCGGACCGCAAACGATTTTATACAGATCGGGCGCGCGCCGCATTGGCCGATTGGCTCCCTAGCCTTCAGGTTCGTCCTCAATCGGCGTTGGAGCCCGTAGACTAGGCGCGCATTTCGGCTTTGCTTTTGTCGCCGTGCGCACCACCCGCGTCGTCGCGAACTCGGTCGCGTTCAAAGCGCTGTCGCGGTCCTTGTCAGCGGCAGCGAATTTCACCACGGCCTTCACGGCATATTCCTCAAACGAAATCCGCCCGTCGCCGTTCGCATCGAGCTTTGCAAACCCCTTTTGCCGCGACGCCAGATATTCGGCGCGCGCCACCGCGCCGTTCTTGTCCTTATCATACCGGGCAAAGCGCTTTTCCTCGCGTGTCCGTTCGCTGGCCTCAGGCGGCGGCGCGAGATCAACCATGCCCAGCGGCGCATCCGCAGCGGCCATCGGTGCCGCAGGGATCAGCGCTGGTTTGTCCGCCCGCGCCTGCCACACAAGTAACCCTGCAAGCATCAACAGCGCCGCAGATCCGACACCCGCCAGAAATCGCCACATTGCCGAATCCCCTAAGTAAGAAGCCGCAACGATAGCATGACGTCAAGTCACGACAAGACTGAACGAAGCATAGTCCATCGACTGACAGGCATCATGATTTGATCGGTAGATTGCGATGATTTTGCCTTCGCAATCCGCGCCAATATACGCAGTGGCCTCGGGCCATTTATTCGGACGGGTTCGAATAATGCCAATGCGCGCGCGCGTGTCATTCGGTCCGAACAATGCATGGCAAAATCAATCAGTGCCCATCCCGCACCTGTGCCAACTGATACGTCCGATCCCAATATCCGCGCGGACAAATCAAATAACCCATCCCCCCGCTTGGCCGCAAACGCGCGCAACGCATCGTCACCAAACGGCATAGGTTCCAGCAATGCTTCCCAGCCCTCAACCAAACCTGCAAGCATTGCGCCCGTGACGTCATAAAGCCGCACAACATCATGCAACGCTGCAATAACAGGTTCGGCGGGAGCTTCGCCCGCATCAAGCCCAATCATGCGGTCATACCACCATGTCAGCCGCATCTGACCAATCATTGGCTCGGTCGTTGTCGCAACAATACGGCCCAGCGCGACGTCATAATCCCACAGCGCCGTAAGAGCTGCACGATGGCGCGATGGTGCATAGGCCAGCGCGATCTGTTGCATTTCGTTCAAAGTGCATCACCCGCGAAACAAGGCAAATCATCCGTTAACCGCATCAGTTCAATGCCTGTTAGCCACCCTTCGCGCATAGACGCCCAATCGACGAATTTTCGGGGGTTTGATAGTGGCGATCGTTAATCAGACGCAGGAAAGCGTGAGCCGTCGCGGCATCCTGTCACGCCTGCGTCGTGACCGCAGCGGCGCCGTGATGCTCGAATTCGCATTTGTGGTGATCCCATTTATCGCGATGATCCTCGCAAGCCTGTATACGAGCCTCAATTTCTTCACGTCGCAGGCCCTTGAAACGTCAGTTCAAAAAGCCGCACGATTGATGATTACCGGCGCTGCACAAAAAGCCGGCACATCCCAATCGGCATACAAAACTGCAATCTGCGCGACGCTTCCAAATTATATGAAGTGCAGCAGACTCCACGTTGATGTGCGGTCAGCTGCTCGATTCAACTCAATGGATATGTCAGCTTCCACACCGACCATCGATTCCGATGGCAACGTAACAAATTCAGGAAGTTTTGCATCAATAACCAAAGGGCAAATTGGCTTAGTGCGCCTTTCTTATATCTGGCAAGCTGGTAGCGGCCCCAACGGTTTAGACTTGTCAAATGCCACCGGTGGTAATCGCATTCTTATCGCGACGTCAGTTTTTATAACTGAACCTTATGAGTAATGATTATGATATTTTCAAAATCACCCGTCCGTCGGAGTTTTAGTAGCTGGGTTTCTACGCTCCGTAACAGCAATGATGGCACAGCAATGGTTGAATTCGCCATTACACTACCAGTGCTTTTAAGTATTTATCTTGGTAGTGTGCAAGTTTGCGATGTTGTTTCTGTTTATCGAAAATCTACAACAACTGCACGGACGATTGTTGATCTTGCTTCACAAAAGACAGCAGTTTCTGACGGTGATATTCAGGAAATTCTTAATGCGTCGAGTCAGATTATGGCACCACACTCTACTTCGAAATTACGTATGGTTATTACACAGGTTTCAATAGATAATACTGGTGTAGCTAAGGTTACATGGAGTGGAAAGTCTGGCACTGGTGCTACTGCTGATACAATTAACTCAATCTATACATTACCTACTGGTGTCGGCGTCAACAACACATCCCTTCTAATTGCAAAAGTAAATTACGATTATCTCGCAGATATAGGTGGTTTTCTTCGAACTGACATTCCGTTAGCTGATACGATTTACATGTATCCGCGGTCAATTGTAACAATTGCAAAGAGTTAACGATCAACGTCCGGACTCGGACAAAAGGAATTTTAGATGGTTTTGGTATTAAATGCGGTTTCGCCGCTCCGTCGCATAAGAAAAGACAAGCGCGGTAACGTGCTGATGATCATGGGCTTTGCCCTGATACCGATCACTGCTGCGGCGGGTATGGCCGTTGATTACACGCGCGCCGCACGGCTGAAAACCAAACTTGATGCCGCTGCGGATGCCG
>JAYTWA010000045.1:0-4262 GCA_043743675.1 Sphingomonadales bacterium | reverse complement strand
GAAAATCGTGTTCTTTGTCTCACGCGAGTGTATCGCGCTCGCCGCAACAGCCTGCTTGCGACGACCGCGCCGATGACGTGGATGAAGCGCGCGCAAAAGATATTGTTCGTGCGCAATGATCTCGCACTCGCGTCGGGCGCGACGTTGCAACCCTCGTGGCCGGGCGTTGCACAAGTTCTCGTCCGTTTGTCACCTTCGTACATGCTCGCGCGGGTTGAGTCGGGGAAACGAGTAAATGTCCGTGCGCTTGCGACCGGTCTTGCACCCGCGGCATGCTCAATTCAGACGGCAACAGCAGCAGGCGGAAGTGGCGTGTTTACAGCACCGGTTTTGCCTGCGGGGAAACGGCGTCCGGTCAACACGCCGTTGTTTCGCGTTGTCGGCGAACAGGCAATCCTTGTCACGACGCAGGATGATAGTGGAACATCTGATCGTGTGCCTGTTTGCAATGGTGCCGCCACCTTCGGAACGATGAAGCGTTTGCCGATTGACCCAATGACGTTTGAATCGCTTTGGGCATCAACAAACGCCGTCAGTCGCCCCGCATCCGCCGCAGCGCCTGTGGCGACGCTATCATCCCAACTGCCTTCATCGCAGCGTTAGGCCATTGTCCTGATAAAACCATCCGCTTGACAGTTGCTGCGTCCGGCGGTGGCCACGGAAGACCACTCGCCTGGGCTTTCGCCAGAAGGCGGGCGCGTGCCGCTTTCATTTCCACTCCATTGAAGATGATGGCGGGATCGGCCAGCATATGTGCTGCCATGCTGCCGTCTTCAGCAATGGTCCACAGGCTGCCACCCTTGGCGACCAGCAACTCGGCAATGTCCAATTGCTCGGCGTCCACGGCCAGCCGCACCCGATCAATGCCGAACGAATCAGCCCAGTGCGGGTTAGCACCATGGCGCAGCAACGTCATAACGGCGCCCGGATGCGAAAAAGCGATCGCTGCGGCCATCGCATCTTCGCCATTGGACAGGGGATCGGGCAATGCACCAGCTTGAAGTATCTGCTCGGCAAGATCAGGCGTGTCCGCAAGCAGCGCCAGTGACAGCGCATGGCCGGGCTTCACCCCATTGGGCGACATCCCTGCGTTGAACAGCATACTAATCATCTTATCATTACAACGGGACACAGCGAGCGTCAGCAGATCACCCGATTGTCCTGTCGGTGCCGCATCCATGCGCGGATCATGCGTCACAACCGTCGAGAGCAAACGGGGATCACGCGTCAGCATTGCGCGCGCATCATCAATCCGTCCGTCGAGGATTGCTTCGGCAACGGCGCGACCCGATCCGCCATTGCTCAGGTTGGCAAGAACCGTCGTGCGGTCCGGCAGCACAACTGATGGACGTTTAGTGAAGCAATTGCGCTCGTTCGACATGCTGCACCCCCCCAACCCGCTGGACAGCAATAGTGCCGCGATGATTATCGTCGGCCTCATACGGCGATTTTGCAACGGCTACTACCGCCCGCCGAGGCTGCTCAGCACCCAGTCCATGCCATGTTTGGCCACTGGATTGTCCGAATACCAAGGTTGGCCAGCGGGGCGCACCGGGCTGAGCGGAATGCGATTACCATAGGCTTCGGGTGCATTGACAACGGCGGCCCCGCGCACCCCGCCGAAGATCGCGCCGATCACACGGTCACCGCCATCCTGAATCGCCGAAAGGACTTCTCCACGAACATAAAAAGCCTGAACTTCGGCGGCGCGCCCGATTCCGGCAGTAGTGCGTATCCGGTCTGCGGCCCCGATTGTGGCATCGCTCAATCCCGCTGCGTTGAATGTGCTGGCATTACGACCGCTTGCAATTGATGCGGCGGATGCGAGGCCACCACCCAGCGAATGGCCGGTGATTGACACATTCGCATCGGGATTACGTGCGAGTGCCCGACCGATAATCAAGGCGCGGGCATAATGGTCCGACGACAGCCCGACGCCCTGCCGCAAATTGGCTTGCCAGTCACTGCTGCCCGTCGTGCCGCGAAACGCGACCACAAATTCGGCACTTTCGCTGGCCCCTTTGACATAGACACGCGCACGAAACGCGCTGGTCGACGATGTCAGATCCTGCGGTCTTAGCCCCAGCCTACCCAAATCAGTTTCAGTTGCTACACGGTAGCCAGCTGGAGGACTTGCAATATCATTATAAACATCAGCAGCCATAAGCGCGAGTTCACGTGTGGCAGGTGCGGCAACACCGCCCATCGTCTGCGGTGCAGCGAGCGAGAATTGCACTGGTAGCTGTGGCTGGGCCCAGACCAAGCCCTCGCGCGGCGGAATTAAACGTTTGTCGAAATCGGCGACGTCGAGGCTGCGCAGACGCGAAGCAACATCCGAAGCGCCAATCGCGCCCGAGCCTCTCAGTCCAATATTCACCGCCTCGATCATCGACGCGAAATCCCCGCGCTTGCAGCCCAATGCTGCTAACTTTTTTCTAATGCCAGATTCGCGAGGGTTCGTCTCTAAACGAATCGTTTAGGCAATCTAAACGATCCGTTGAGCGCGCAGGCTCCTTTCTTGTGACATGTTCCGGATACGAAACAGCATTCAGGAGCATGTCATGACAACGATTGCTGCCAACCCGTCGAATAATTTCGCCGCAAACTTCAATCAGATTATGGACGCCGCAAACTTCGTGATGGCCGCTGGCATCATGGGCAGTTTCATGAACCCGCTCGGTGCTGGTGCGCTCGCTTTCGGGATGCTGCCTGCCCTTCTCAATATTCGCTGCGGTACAATGCCGACGGGTTGCTTGCCGACCAACCCGGTGATTCCCGAAGCAAAGGCAAACTGGACAGTGCAAACGACCGGACAAAGCACTGCAAACATCGATCTTGGCGACGGCTACGAACTGCAGATCGACGAGCGATCAAGCGAAATGACCATACTCAACACTGCCACTGGACAGTCGACACGGATCTGGGGCGATCCGCATGTCGATGTAAACGGGCAACATAAATTCGATTTCTGGGGCACGACCACCTTCACGCTGGCGAATGGCACGAAGGTCACGATCAACACCGAGCAGTGGAAAGGCAATCCCAACGCCTATGTCGCAAGCCAGGTCGTCATTACCAAGGGTCAGAACGCCATTATTGTCGGTGGCATTAGCCAGAACAAAATCGGTGATTTGTCGATCAGCATGTCGAACAACGGTTACGCCGTCGACGCTGCGCACCGCGACGGTTTTACGATTCATGAAGGCGGCGGCAGCTGGCAAACCGAACGCGGACGCACGGTCACCCAAGCTGAAGCTAATGTCACCGCAATCGGTGCGGCCTATGGACCGGGTAGCGAAACCATGAGCCTGAATGAAGCCGGCAACATGCTTGGCGCGTTCCTGTTTCTCGGTCTGCTGTCCCGCTATGCTTCCGTCGAAGCAGTCTCAGCCCGTGAGCCGCGCGCGCAGCATGCGGGGCATCTTTTTCGCCATATGCATCTGGCCTGATTGCAGCGCTGCTGTAACGCGAGATTACAGTTTATGTATCGAACGCCTTCTTATTTCATTGGTTTGATGAACTTCAACGTCATCCGGTCACTCTCGCCAATTGCTGCGTATTTCGCACGATTAACATCGCCTTCCGCATAATTGGGCGGCAGTGTCCAGACACCTTTGGGATAGTCGTGTGTGTCACGCGGATTAACGTTGATCTGGCTCTCAGCGGCCAATTTGAAACCGGCCCGCGTGGCAAAAGCGATCACCGACGAGCGCTTCATGTAGCCACTCTTCTCTTCGCGCACGGTATCCATCGTTTCTGGCAACCGATGCTCAACGACGCCCAGCGTGCCGCCAGGTTTGAGCATCGCAAACATTTCATTAAATGCAATCTGGGCCTTATCCACGCCGCCAAAGCGCCAGTTGTGGACATTACGAAATGTCAAAACAGCGTCCGCGCTTCCGGCGACAACAGGCGTTCCTGTTGTCGACATAGGAAAAGTCGCAATCTGCACCTTGCCATAAGTCGCGCTGTCTGCGGTTAGCTTCTTGCTGATACTTTCGCGCTGGCGCTCCCCTGGAACAGCAACCGTTAGTTTGCCACTTGCATTCAGATAAGGGCTCAAAATCTCGGTATACCAACCGCCGCCAGGCCAGATTTCCACCACAGTATCCGTCGGTTTGACACCAAAGAATTGCAGTGTCTGCGCGGGGTTGCGATACTTATCGCGCGCAACATTGGCGGGTGTGCGCGTTGGTGCGGCCACGGCAGCTTTAAGCGCGACTGCAGGTGTAAAAGCGATTGTTTTAGCCGACACAACACCA
>JAYTWA010000044.1:0-6198 GCA_043743675.1 Sphingomonadales bacterium | reverse complement strand
TTACTCGAGTCCGCGCCAGCGTTAGCACTGGTGGTGCGTGCCGACGGTCGGGTCGAAGCGCAGGCGCGTCTGGCCGACTGGCTGGGATTGCCACGTGTGCCGACGTTTATCGCCGATTTTGCGGGCAAGGATGCGGGGCTTTCTGAAGCAGACGCCGCAACGCTGGTGGCTGAAGTGGCTTCAGCGCAGCGGACTGGCAAGGCCTTTGCCCTATCGATGCGTGCCGTCGGATCAAACCGGACATTGTTGTTGCGCGGTAGCCCGGCAGTGGCGGGGCTTGCGGCGCGGGGATCGGTGATTGTGTGGGCATTCGATGCGACCGAAAGTCAGACCGAAATCGGACGGCTGGGCAGCGAAGTGACACGGCTGGGGCGCGCGTTTGCGGCGCTGTCGCAGTTGATCGAGGCAGCGCCGATCCCAATGTGGCATCGTGGCCCTGATTTGCTGCTGACGCTGGTCAATCGCGCCTATGTCGATGCTGTTGATGCGGTTGATGCCGATGATGTTGTGGCACGCGGGCTGGAACTGGTTGAGCCGGGCACAGGCGTCAGCCCAATTGCTGCTGCCGCTGCGGCGCGGGACGAAGGCACCATGCGCGCGCGCGATGTGCCAGCGACAATCAAGGGCCAGCGCCGTTCGATGCGCGTTGTTGATGTGCCGCTGGGGGAGTCGGGCGTGGCGGGTTATGCGCTTGATAATGATGAGCTGGACCGCGCGAAGGCGGCGTTCCGTCGCTTCGCCGATACGCAACGCGATACGCTTGACCGCTTGTCAGCGGGTGTGGCGCAATTTGATGCCGACCGGACGCTAAGTTTTTGCAACCTGCCGTTTCAACGGATGTTTGCGATCAAGAGCGAATGGATTGCTGACCGTCCCGAATTTGACCGCGTGCTGGAACGGATGCGCGAAGCGGGGCGGGTGCCCGAAGCGCGCGACTTTCCAGCATGGAAGGCTGAGCGGCGCGGCTGGTTTACAGCCGTAGGCGGGGCTGAGGAGGAAGCGTGGCTGCTTCCCGGCGGCGCACATTTGCGTGTGCTCGCGCAGCCATTACCCGATGGCGGGTTGCTGCTGGTGTTCGAGGACCGCACTGAACAGGTTCAGCTGGCCAGCGCGCGCGATACATTGCTGCGCGTGCGTGAGGCGACGTTCGACAATCTTTTCGAGGCCGTAGGCGTCTTTGCATCCGACGGTCGGTTGCATTTGTGGAACAACAAGTTTCGCGATGTCTGGGGGTTTGAGGATGCCATGCTGGCGAGCCATCCGCGCGTCGATGCGCTGGCGGAAAATGCGGCGTCGCGGCTGACCAACCCGGCGCGCGCGGCGCTGATCCGTGAACTGGTAAAAGCAGCGACCATAGAACGCAAATCGCGCGGGGGGCGCGTCGCGTTCAAGGATGGCCGCCATTTCGAATTTGCGGCGGTTCCGCTGCCGGATGGCAATGCGCTGTTCACGATGCTCGACATCACGGACAGTCGCCGGGTGGAACGGGTGCTGCGCGAGCGGGCCGAGGCGCTGGTGGCCGCAGATAAGGTCAAGACTGCGTTCGTCGCCAATATGAGTTATGAATTGCGCACGCCGCTGACGTCGATTGGCGGGTTCGCCGAGATGCTCGACAAGGGCTATGCGGGTGCACTGAGCGATCCGGCGCAGGGCTATGTTCAGGCGATCCTTGAATCAGTCGGCAGTCTTGGCTCTATGATCGACGAAGTGTTGCATACGACGCAGGACGCAGCAGGACTTGTCGGTGTCGACCGCGAGACCGTTGACCTTATCCAAATTCTGGACTCGATTGCCGCCGAATATGATGCTGCAGCTAAAGCGAAGACACAGGAATTTGTCACTGATTTCGAGGCCGGTGTGGGCCGCGTTGAAGGCGATGCCAAGCGGCTGCGCCAAGCAATCGGGTCGTTGCTGGAAACGGCAATTGCACAGACTCCGGTCGATGGCAGGATATTGCTGCATGCAAGCGGGACGCCGTTGGGCGCGATCATTGTCGTTTCAGACAATAGCCCGGGCGATGTCAGCGCTGATGCGCGGGACGTGCGTGTTATTGTCGAAGCTCATGGCGGGACGTTTACGCGAATGGCCGAAGCGGGACAGGGCACTGCGACAAAAATCGAGCTGCCGCGCTGATGTTTTTGGCCGATGAAGCGGGGACGCAAGCAGCGGGCGCTATGCTGGGTGGCATCATACATGCGGGTGACGTTGTTGCTCTGTCGGGAGCACTGGGCTCGGGAAAGACTTGTTTCTCGCGTGGGCTAATCGGCGCGCTTGGGTTTGCGGGCGATGTGCCGTCGCCGACGTTCGGGATTGTCATTCCCTATGCGCCGCCGGAAGTTCGTATCCCCGTCTGGCATGTCGATCTTTACCGGATTGATGACCCTGATGATGTGGCAGAGCTTGGACTGGACGATGCGCGCATTGACTCGGCGCTCGTGATTGAATGGCCCGAGCGAATGGGCACAGCAGTATGGCCCGATACTTTGCGCATAGACTTGACCGTTGAAGGTAGCGGGCGGCGCTTGACAGCGACGGTGCCGACGTCATGGGAAACGCGATGGCCGTTCCAATGATACCGCCTGCAGCGGCTACCGAATTTCTCGCGCGTGCCGGATGGGACGGTGCGAACATTCTGCCCCTAGCAGGCGATGCATCATTCCGTCGTTATTTCAGGGTATTGGCACCCGGCCGACAGGCTGTGTTGATGGACGCACCGCCACCGCACGAGGATCCGCGACCGTTTGTAAAGGTGGCCGAATATCTGGCGGGCGTCGGGTTGCGTGCGCCTGCGATAATGGCGCGTGATCTGGACGCTGGATTGCTCCTAATCGAAGATTTCGGCGACCGGCGAATGCGCGAGGCCGTGGACTGTGATCCCGATTCCGAAGCCAGCGTGTATCGCGGCGTTGTTGATGTCCTGATCGAGTTGCATCGGCACGCCCCGGCGGATTTGCCGCGTCATGACCTTGATCACTGGTTGAGCGAGCTGACCCTGTTTACAGACTGGTATTGCCCGCACATGGGACTGAATATCGATGAAGCCGGTTTTCGTACCGCATGGCAGGCGGTTCTAGCCCCGCTAGAAAACGGGCCGGACGCATGGGTCACCGAACTGCGAGATTACCATGCGGAAAATATCATACTGACGGATGACGCGGGCATTGCTCGATATGGTTTGCTTGATTTTCAGGACGCGCGCGTCGGTCATCCGGCCTATGATCTGGTGTCGATGCTCGAGGATGCGCGGCGCGATGTGTCGCCGGATGTCGAAGCGGCGATGCTGGCGCATTATATGACAGCGACCGGGCGTGGGGCCGCATTTGAGACAGCGTATTGGGCACTAGGCGCACAACGTAATACGCGCATTCTCGGTGTGTTTGTCCGCCTGTGGAAACGTGACGGGAAGCCACATTACCGGACATTTCAAGCGCGGATGTGGGGGCTGCTCGAACGCGATCTGGCGCATCCGGCACTTGCCCCTGTCCGCGCATGGTTTGACGCCAATGTCCCCGTCGAAGCGCGCACTGCCGCATGGGTGCAATATTCATGACAGCCAAACGTCCAGTCTTTTTGAAGTTACCGATTAGCAGCAAAGTGCCCAAAACCGCGATGGTAATGGCAGCGGGGCTAGGCAAGCGGATGCGTCCGTTGACGGCGACAAAACCGAAACCGCTTGTCGCCGTCGCTAGCAAGCCGTTGATTGACCATGCCATGTCAAGGCTGGCAGCAGCAGGCGTAGAGCGCGCGGTCGTCAATGTACACTATTTGGCCGATGCAATGGAAGCGCATTTGAAGCGCAACCATCACGGGATGGAAATTATCATTTCGGACGAACGCGGCGTTTTGCTCGAGACCGGCGGGGGGCTAATCCGCGCACTGCCGTTGATTGATGCCGACCCGTTTCTGCAAGTGAACAGCGACAATTTGTGGGTCAACGGACCGGTTGATGCGTTTTCAGTGCTGGCTGAGCGCTGGGATGACGACAAGATGGATGCGCTGTTGTTAATGGTGCCGCAGGCGCGAGCGAATTGTCACAAGGGGCGCGGCGATTTTCACATGGATGCCACCGGTCGATTGAGCCGCCGCAAGCCGGGGCGGATTGCGCCGTTTGTTTATTCGGGCATTCAGATGCTGTCGAAACGGCTGATCGTTGATCCGCCTGCTGACATATTTTCGACCAACATATTCTGGGACCGTGCGATTGCCGCCGGGCGCGCTTATGGTGTCGTTCATCAGGGAATGTGGTTCGACGTCGGCCACCCCGCAGCCATCAGCGAAGCGGAGGCGATCCTGGCCGATGGCTGACCGGGGAGGGCCAAAGGTCTTCACCATTCCGGTCCACCGGAACTTTGCCGACGCGCTAGTCAATGGATTGATGGCGATACACGGACGCAACCGGATGACCTTGGCGCGCGGGGTGGTGCTGGTCCCCAATAACCGAGCGATTCGTGCGATTACAGATGCGTTTGTGCGGCGAGCGGAACCGGGAATGCTGTTGCCGCGGCTGGTGGCGGTCGGCGATGTTGGCGGCGATAATATGGGGGTCGCACTTGATCCGGCAGGTGGTGCTGCGGTTCCGGCGGCCGTCGATCCGTTGGTGCGGCGGTTTGTGCTGGCGCGGCTGGTGCAGCAGGTTCGGGCCGAAGCGCGCAGTCCAGTTGATGCAGCCGAAGCATTGCGGCTGGCGACCGAACTGGCTGCGACGCTCGACACGCTGCTGGCCGAGGATATTTCGCCCAAGGCATTGAAGGAGCTGAAAGTCGGTGATGATCTGTCGATCCACTGGCAAAAGTCGCTCGACCTGATCGCGATGCTGCTGGATCGCTGGCCAGAGGAACTGGCGCGACTAGGCCGGATAGACCTGGTTGAACGGCGCAACATCCTGCTGCGGCGACAGGCGCGGGCATGGGCCGATGCACCCCCGCCGGGGTTTGTGGTGGCTGCGGGGATCACGACATCTGCGGTGGCGATAGCCGAATTGTTGCGCGTGGTGGCGCGAATGTCGAATGGGATGGTCGTGTTGCCGGGCGTAGACCTGGCGAGTCCGGCGGACGAATGGGACACGATTGCAGACAGCAATACCGAAAGCCATCCTCAGCATCATCTGCGCATATTGCTCGACCGGATGGATGTGGCGCGCAGTGATGTTGCACGGTGGCGATGGGGAGATGGTAAGGCGCGGCAGGCCGTGCGTGCGCGGGCCGTGTCCAATGCTTTTGCTCCGGCGTTTGCGACGAAGAAATGGAACAGCTTGCCCGCGCCGCAGCGCAAATTGCCGGGCGTGAGGCTTGCCGAATTCGCGACACCGGCGGATGAGGCGCAGGGGATTGCGATTGCCCTGCGCGAGGCTCTTGAAACGCCCGCTCGGACGGCGGCGCTAGTTACGCCCGACCGGGCGCTGGCACAACGGGTTGTAGCACATCTCAAGCGGTGGGGCGTTAATGCCGATGATTCGGGCGGGCGACCGTTGAGTGTGACACCGGCGGGAACGTTAATCCTTGCGGTTGCGGGCGCTGCCTTCGAGCGGTTTGCGCCCGTGGCTTTGCTGTCGCTGCTTAAGCATCCGTTGGTGATGGCGGGTGAGGGGCGGCTTGACTGGCTAAAGGGTGCGCGCAGTCTGGATCGGGCGTTACGCGGTCCCCGACCGGCACCGGGGCTGTCCGGGCTGGCGGCATATCTGGCAGGCGGGACTGAACGCGAGCGTGGGGTGCGCGCGACGGCGGCAACTTGGTGGGCCGATGTTGTGCCGTTGTTTGAAACCCTCGAGGCGGCGTTTGCCGTGCCACAGCCGAGTTTGCTCGATCTGATTGAGGCGGTTCGTGTGACGATTGAGGCGCTGGCGGGCGATGACATCTGGCGCGGGGCGGCAGGGCGGGCAGCGTCCGACGTGTTCGCAGGGCTGACGACGGCAGCGCAGGAAGGGCCACTGGATTTCACTTCGAAGGCGCTGGTTCCTATGCTTGAACAGATGCTTGGCGAAATTGCGGTTCGGCCACCGCAGGGCGGGCATCCACGTATTTCGATCTGGGGTTTGCTTGAGGCAAGGTTACAATCGGCGGATTTGCTGATTTGCGGGGGATTGAATGAAGGGGTCTGGCCCGCGAGCGCGACGCCCGATCCGTGGCTGGCGCCGAAGGTTCGCATGGAATTGGGGTTGGGCGGGCTTGACCGGCGCGTCGGGCTTGCGGCGCATGATCT
>JAYTWA010000043.1:0-6870 GCA_043743675.1 Sphingomonadales bacterium | reverse complement strand
ACCGACTGGATGACCCCTGACCTCCGCCTGCCAATGACCCGGCCATGCGAAGCCTCACGTAATGCTGTTGATACGGCGCTGGCGGTTGCTGGTCTCCTCTGATGGCCCGTCCCGTTCCCCCCGCTTTTGATAAAGTTAAAACCGTCGCCGAAAACCGGCGCGCGCGTTATGACTTTGCCATTGACCAGACGTTCGAGGCGGGCATTGCGCTGACCGGCACCGAAGTGAAATCGCTGCGTTTCGGCGAAGGGACGATTGCCGAATCCTACGCTGAAGTGAAAGACCATCAGGTCTGGTTAGTGAATTCGAATATCCCTGAATACAGCCACGGAAACCGCGAGAACCACGAGCCAAAACGCCCACGCAAACTGCTCCTTAAAGAACGTGAAATCAACAAGATGCAGGCCGCTGTCATGCGACAGGGGATGACGCTCGTGCCGCTCGCAATTTATTTCAACAGCCGTGGCCGCGCCAAGGTTGAGCTCGCCATCGCCAAAGGCCGCAAGCATCAGGACAAGCGCGAATATGAAAAGGAAAAGGACTGGAAACGCGAAGCCGGTCGCCTGCTGAGGGAAAAGGGCTGATGCCTGAAATGGCACGCCTTCTCAAAGTTCGCGATACGGATCGGCTGATAGGCTTTGCGGTCGTCGGCAGTGCGGCTGTCTCGGCGCTGCTCATCCTGCGCGTCACCGACAAGCCCGTCATTGCCGCCGCATTTGCTGCTACGGGCATGCTCGGCGCAGTGCTGATTCTTGCCTTTCGCCATCTGTATCCGCGCGAGGCCAAGGTCGAGCGCGGGATTGACTGGTCGCTTGTACGCACCGCAGCTGACCAGAGTGACGTCGCCATTGCCATCACCGATCGTGGCGGGCGCATCGTTTGTGCCAATCCGGCGCATGAATCCATGTTTGGGGGCACGGCAACGCCGCCCGGCCTACCGATCGATGCAAATGATGTGAATCGCCTGACTGCGGCTGGTCGTGTGGCATGGCGCGACGGGCGTGCCGAAGCGCTGGGCATATCGCGCGATCGCCGTCGTCTTGATGCCGAAGTCATCCGCGCTGGTGCGGCGGAAGATTGCCTAATCTGGCGCTTCAAGCCCTCGGGCGGCATTGACCGTATTACGCAAGCGCTGGGTGCTGTCGAAGGCGATTGGGGCGATCGTCTTGCTGAAGCAGGAATCATGGTCGCGCTGATCGGTCCCGAAGGCCGCATCCGCGCTGCCAACCGCCCTCTTATCATTCGCGCGCTGGGCCGTATCGAAGCCCCGGTATCGGGTCGCGAATTTGTTACCTTGCTGTCATCGGATGCAAAAGGCGTGGTCCGATTTGCGGCTGAAGGGCCGGCAGGGCTCCCCTTGCGAATCCTCCAAATCCCCGTTGAGGCCGACCAGAATGAAGGCGCGCGCGTTATCGTTCTTCTAGACGAGGACGCCGTGCATATGGGGGCGGGGGCCGATGTCAGTCTCCAGACATTGCTTGCCATGCTTCCGCTAGGTCTGGCGCTTGCTGACCGCGACGGGCGCTTTCTTTATCTCAATCAGGCATTTATCCGCGCGGCAGGCATTCCCGCCGGATCAACGCCCGTTTACCCCGGCGATCTCGTTATACGCGAAGACAAAACGGCCGTCGCCGATGCCGTCCGACGTTTTGCGACCGGGCAAGCGGTATCGGGCGACATGGCCGTTCGTTTGCGTGATCGCCCCGAGGAGCCGATTGCGCTTACCATTGCGGGCGCGCGCGGACTCGGCGAAGCGGCAGTATTGCTCAGCCTCAAGGACAACAGCGAAGAATCACGCCTCAAACGCGAAATTGCCCAAGCCACTAAAATGCAGGCGGTCGGTCAGCTTGCAGGCGGCGTTGCGCATGATTTCAACAATATCCTGACCGGGATTATTGGGCATTGTGACCTCATGCTGATGCGTCACACGCCTGGCGACAGTGACTATGATGACATCCAGCAGATCCGCATTAATTCAAACCGCGCGGCGGGCCTGACGCGGCAACTGCTCGCTTTTTCGCGCCAGCAAACGTTGCGCCCGCAAATCCTGCAACTCCCCGATGTGGTCAGCGAAGTTTCGAACCTTTTGCAAAGATTGCTTGGCGCCACGGTTACGCTGGTGATCAAGCATGGTCGCGGCCTCGGCACGGTTCGGGCGGACCCCGGTCAGCTTGAACAAGTAATCGTCAATCTTGCCGTGAATGCCCGCGACGCCATGGCAGGGCGCGGGACTGGTGGCACGTTGACGCTGCAAACCTTTTCGCTGACCGCTGCCGAAGTCCGCAAAATGGGGTCGGACATCATGCCGATCGCCGACTATACCGCACTGAAAGTCAGCGACACCGGAAGCGGCATTCCGCCCGAAATTGTCGGAAAAATCTTCGAGCCTTTCTTCACGACCAAGGAAGTTGGGAAGGGGACTGGCCTTGGTCTTTCCACAGTTTACGGCATTGTCAAACAGTCGAACGGTTTCATCTTCGCCGAATCCGAAGTGGGGAAGGGCACCAGCTTCGTCATCTATTTGCCCGTTAACGCTGACGCTGGTGTGGTTATCGCCGAGCCACCAAAGATTGAGAAACCCGCCGAACTCTGGGGGACGGGGACAATTCTTCTTGTCGAGGATGAAGACATGGTCCGCGCCGTTGCCGAACGCGCGCTGACCCGCCAGGGATATACTGTGCTGACCGCAGCCAATGGCGAAGAAGGCCTCGAAATCTTGGGGCTCGGCGATACCAATTTCGACCTGATTATTTCCGACGTTGTCATGCCTGTGATGGATGGCCCGAGTATGGTCCGCAAAGCGCGTGAGAAGCACCCTGCTATGCCCATCCTGTTCATGTCGGGCTATGCCGAAGAGCAGTTGCGCAAATCAATCGACCTCGACCGCGTACATTTCCTGCCCAAGCCTTTTTCTGTGAAGCAACTTGCGGAAGCAGCGCAGATGGCGTTGAGTGAGGCCGCTGTGAAATAATTTCGTTCCACTCTTGTTCTATTAGAACAAAGCCGATACGAGTAGAGTCACGGCGTTGACGACAGCGCGCGAACGACTACGAGGGACATGAACAATGGCAGCTCAATTGAAGGTTATCCAGTCAGACATGGCAACACCTGCAAATACGGACCGCGCCCGCGCGCTTGAAGCCGCGCTCGCACAGATTGACCGCGCGTTTGGCAAAGGCTCCGCGATGAAACTCGGCAGTCGGGAAAAAATGGAAATCGAAGCGGTGTCGACGGGGTCGCTCGGCCTCGACATCGCGCTGGGTATCGGTGGCCTGCCGCGCGGTCGTGTCATCGAGATTTTCGGTCCCGAATCATCGGGCAAAACAACTTTGGCACTGCACGCGATTGCCGAAGCACAGAAGATTGGCGGCACAGCGGCATTCATCGATGCCGAGCATGCGCTTGACCCGGCTTATGCCAAAAAACTTGGTGTCAATATCGATGACCTCATTGTCTCGCAGCCCGATACGGGTGAACAGGCACTTGAAATCTGCGATACGCTGGTGCGTTCGAATGCCGTCGATGTGCTTGTGATCGATTCCGTCGCTGCACTGGTCCCGCGCGCCGAAATAGAAGGCGAAATGGGCGACAGTCATGTGGGTCTGCAAGCCCGTCTGATGAGTCAGGCGCTGCGCAAGATAACCGGCTCGATCAGCCGCTCGCGCTGCACGGTCATTTTCATCAATCAGATCCGTATGAAAATCGGTGTGATGTATGGCTCGCCCGAAACCACGACGGGCGGCAATGCACTCAAATTTTATGCGTCTGTTCGTCTCGACATCCGTCGGACGGGCCAAATTAAAAGCGGCGAAGATATTGTTGGCAACACAACACGCGTCAAAGTCGTTAAAAACAAAGTCGCGCCGCCGTTCAAGCAGGTCGAATTCGACATCATGTATGGCGAAGGTATTTCGAAAACCGGAGAAATCCTTGATCTTGGCGTTAAGGCCGGAATCGTTGAAAAGTCGGGCGCCTGGTTCAGCTATGACTCCATCCGCGTTGGACAGGGGCGCGAAAATTCGAAAGTCTTCCTCACTGAAAACCCCGACATTGCGGGCCGTATCGAAGCCGCCGTCCGCGGCAAAACTGACGATGTTGCCGAAGCACTGATGGTCGGCCCGAGCGAAGATGATGATGCATGAAAATGTCCCCAGTCTGCTTCATGCTAATATTCGCATAGTGTAACCTTTGTCACTTTTGGTGCCTCGCATCGCCCTGATCGGGGCACCGACTGATTGTCATTCCTCCTTTCTGCGCGGTGCCTCACAGGCACCCGCCGCTATCCGTGCCATGCTGGCCAGCGAGCATGGTAATCCGGCGGCTGAATCAGGGTTTGAACTTGGCATCGACATGATCCTCGAGGATCGCGGCGATGTCGCGCTCGTC
Source organism: Sphingomonadales bacterium (assembly GCA_043743675.1). Taxonomy (GTDB): domain Bacteria; phylum Pseudomonadota; class Alphaproteobacteria; order Sphingomonadales; family Sphingomonadaceae; genus Sphingomonas_O. Next base: position 2,484 of record JAYTWA010000043.1, on the reverse strand, counting down.
GACACATTGGCTGCGACGGCGAGTGATGATGCGGCAATCGGAGCCGCGGTTAGCGCTGCTCTAGCCAGTGGTGCTATGCCAATCATTCTTGGAGGCGACCATGCGATCAGCACTCCGGTGGTTGCCGCGCTTGCCGCTCGATACGGCCCGCTAAACATCCTTCATTTCGATGCACACCCCGATCTTTACGACGATTATGAAGGTGATCCGCGCAGTCATGCCTCCCCGTTTGCGCGGATCATGGAGGCCGGTCACGCGCACCGCCTTGTCCAGGTCGGCATCCGCACGATGAACTGTCATTGCCGCGATCAAGTTGCGCGTTTTGGCGTCGAGGTTATCGAGATGCGCTACTTTACGATTGATGTGATGCCGGTGCTTGAGGGGCCGCTTTACATCAGCATCGATATGGACGGCATTGACCCTGCCTTCGCGCCCGGCGTATCGCATCCCGAACCCGGCGGGTTGTCTGTCCGCGATGTGCTGGCGGTGCTCGACAAGCAGACCGCTCCACTTGTGGGGGCCGATATCGTCGAGTTAAATCCCTCACGGGACATCAATAGTTTGACCGCCAATCTTGCGGCAAAGCTCGTGAAAGAACTTGCAGCGCTTCATACTCGCAACGGAAGCATAACTGGATGATCAACCGCAGAACCGCAATTGGCGCAACGATTGCGACCGGGCTGGCCACAGTCATTCCGGCATGGGCTGCCGCGCCCGATCTCAAGTCACTCACAACCAATATCGTTCCCATCAGCAAATCAGAGCGCGCCGCCCGCGTTGCCAAGGCGCAATCGCTGATGCGCGCCAACGGCATTGGTGCAATCCTGATCGAACCTAGCTCCAGCCTTGATTATTTCACCGGCGTCCAGTGGTGGCGCAGCGAACGGCTGACGTGCGCGATCCTGCCCGTCGAGGGCGAACCGTGCATTGTTACGCCGTTCTTCGAAGAACCTTCGGTCCGCGAATCACTCGGTGTCTCCGCCGAAGTCCGTGTCTGGCAGGAGGATGAAAGCCCGATTGCTCTGGTTGTTGCCTTCCTAAAATCGCGCAAGCTCGACAAACGTCCCGTCGGCATAGAGGAAACAGTGCGCTTTTTTGCCAGCGACGGCCTGTCCCGTGCGCTGTCCGCTGCGAAGATCGTCTCCGCCAACTCCGTCGTTCGCGGGTGCCGGATGATCAAGACACAAGCTGAAATCGCGCTGATGCAGACCGCGGCGGACATCACTGTTGCGGCGATCAACCACACGATCCCGCGCATCGAACCCGGCATGACGCCTGCGGACATCAGCGCCATGATCAATGCCGCGACGACGGCGATGGGCGGCACACCCGAATTTGCGTTGGTTTTACTTGGCGAGGCGAGCGCCTATCCGCACGGATCGGGCAAGCCCCAGCAGGTGCGCCTTCGCGAACCAATTCTGATGGACTGCGGCTGCACAGTGGGCGGTTACCAGTCTGATGTCTCGCGCACAGTCGTCTTCGGCGGCGCAACTGACGAACAACGCCGCGTGTTCGCGCATGTCCGCGAAGGGCAGGAGATCGCCATGCAAACCGCGCGCGTCGGCACGCCTGCGGGCAAGGTAGATGATGCGGTCCGTACGCATTATGAGCGCCTCGGCTACGGCCCGCGCTACAAACTCCCCGGCCTGTCGCATCGCACGGGGCACGGCATCGGTATGGATGGGCATGAGCCGGTCAACCTCGTCCACGGCGAAGCGACTGCGCTCGCGGCGGGGATGTGCTTTTCGAACGAACCCGGCCTCTACCTCCCCGGCAAATTCGGCGTCCGCGTTGAGGATTGTTTCCACATGACTGATTCGGAGCCGGTGTGGTTTTCTAAGCCGCAGGTCAGCATTGAATATCCAGGGGATTAGGCCGCGAAATGTCTATCTTCATTCCTCGATCTGAGCACAACGCCGAGCTTCATGAAATGCACAGGGTGATCGGTAAAGCGCTTTCCATTTGGGTTGAATTTGAACTTCAACTTGCTCAGACCTTTCACTATGCGATGGGCGCGCGAGACGGTCGGGTAAGTTTTGCCGTTTTTGATGCTGCCATAAACTTGGGTGCCAAGCTGTCGATGGTTGACACGGCTGTAACTTGGGCTTTGGACTCGAGAGAACTTGCCGGCTTGCTGAATGAATGGAAGGCGCTTCACAAACGTAGTAAAACTCTTTCTGCATTGAGAAACAAGTTGGCACACTGGCATGTCATTATCGTTTCTACGACGCCAGACGAAAACGGCAATTCGACATCAGCGGGAACCCGGCTGAGCCGGACCGATCTTTCGAGTAATGGCAGGAACTATGACCCTCGAAAGATATTAAACGACGGACTAAGCCTTCGTCAGCTTGGAACTGCTGCAACCGATTTTCATGCTTAGGCTTTTGCCCTTTGCCAATTTGGACAAATGCTTCTGCGGACCCTCCAAAGTCGCGCTGATTCCGACTTATGACTCGCTTGAGCCATCCCCCGTCATCCCCT
>JAYTWA010000042.1:0-1980 GCA_043743675.1 Sphingomonadales bacterium | reverse complement strand
GCAACCGGCATTGATGCCACCGAACATGCGCTGAACCTAGCACGCCTCGGCGCAGGCGAATTGCTGGTCACGTCAATGGACCGCGACGGCACGCGTGATGGGTATGATCTGGCCCTCACCCGCGCCATTGCCGATTCGGTCAATATTCCCGTCATCGCAAGTGGCGGCGTCGGTAATTTGGATCACCTTGTCGAGGGCGTAGCGCGGGGTCATGCAAGCGCTGTTCTGGCGGCTTCGGTATTTCATTTCGGAGAATCAACGATTTCGCAGGCGCATGAGGCGTTGCGAGCGGCGGGATACCCTGTTCGTGCTGCTAAATAACTGTCCCAATTCGGTATTTTGCAGCGCAGCATTTCCCTAGCGACTCGCTAACCATCTGTGTAAAGTAACTGCATGATACGGGGGTATTCATTGGCCGTGTTGCTTTTCATGAGCGCGCCGGCATTCGCGCAGGGGAGCATCAAAATCCCTGAGCCCACGGACATTGTTTTGTTCGGATTGGCGGTCGGGGGACTCATTATCGGACGCCGTTCAAGCAAGGTGCCGCCGCACGACGATAACAACGGCGCTTGACGCACAGCCCCGTCACCCGCTTAACAGCGGCGTGACTGACATACTTCACCAGCTCGAATCGACAATTGCCGGACGCCGGCATGCGCCTACTAATACATCCTACGTTGCCAAGCTGAATGCAGGCGGTGTCCCGCTGATAGCACGCAAGTTCGGCGAGGAAGCGGTTGAGACTGTCGTTGCGGCGTTGGCGCATGACAAGGCAAACCTGACCGCCGAAGCTGCCGACGTTATTTTTCACTTGCTTGTCTTGCTCAATGCCAAAGGCGTGTCACTGGCTGATGTCGAAGCCGAGCTGATCCGCCGCGAAGGTGTATCGGGAATCGCCGAAAAAGCCGCCAGGAACATCTGATGCCCATTAATGCAACCCTGCCTTATGACGACGACAACATCTTTGCCAAAATCCTGCGCGGCGAAATTCCCAACAGGACGGTTTATGACAACGAATTTGTGCTCGCTTTTCACGACATCAATCCACAAGCGCCAGTCCACATCCTCGTCATTCCCAAAGGGCGCTATGTCTCATGGGATGACTTCACCGCGACGGCGTCCGACGCCGAAGTGACTGGCTTTATCCGTGCCGTTGGCCATGTCGCCCGCGATGCAGGGTTGCCTGCACCCGGCTATCGCCTGCTCAGCAACATCGGCGGTCATGGGCATCAGGAAGTGCCGCATCTACATGTCCATATCTTTGGCGGGCAACCCTTGGGGCCTTTGCTCGCGCGCTAGGGCAGGCGCGATTCAATCAAAGCGATCAACTGATCAACACTCGCCGCATCCTTAAATTCGGTTGCCGCAACCAGCGTTTCTAAACTTCCGTCGCGCGTGACCAGAACAGCTGGCAGATCAACCTGCACATCTGGATAGGTCGCCCGAAAGTCGGGGCGGTGATAAAACATACTTTCAAACGGTTGCGCTCTCAGCCACGCTTTCCATTTTGGGTTCATCCGAATCGAGCCATAAGTTATTGTGCACAAATCGCAGGCATAAGTCGCGGGCGACAGCGTCTTGTGGATACTGTCAATAATGCCCGCCGCGATCCCTGCGTTGGCATTATAAACAAAAATAAGCGTCACTTGAGCGCGCGAATGGCGGGCCTATCAAGGCATTTCGGATCGAGCGGAATCGGTGGCGGGAGTGCAAGGACGGGTGCGGTTAGCGACGCGATTTCAGTCGATTGCCCGAGCGGCGCCGTATCAAACCCGCGAATGCCACGACATGCCGTCACAGCGTCCAGCAACTTTGGTGGCGTGTCATAGGCTTCGTAGCTCAGCCGGAATGTCCCCCAGTGAATGCCGATGGCAGTCCGCGCTTTTGAACGGACAAAGACTTCGGCGGCATCGATAGGGCCGATATGGCTGCCAATGCCCATCTGGCCAGGTTGAAAGCGGAACGCGCCGATGGGGATGA
>JAYTWA010000041.1:0-4701 GCA_043743675.1 Sphingomonadales bacterium | reverse complement strand
GAGGAGTTCAGCCGCGTCGCGATCGTGTTCAATTCCGCCGCCGCGCCCTCGGTCGATGGTGCAGGTAACGTCAGGCCATTGCGCAGGAAATCGAGCTTGCGTTTCGTATCATAGGAAAGCCCCGGTGCCTTCGCGAACAAAGCCGCCTGCTTGGCAAAGCGGACTCCCATTTCGGTACCCTGCGTGCCAACCCGCGCAGACAAGGCATCGGTATCCTCGGTAATATAAGTCGCATTTACCCACGCAACTTGCGCGCCGTAAACGCCGAAATCGGCATATTCTTTTTCGACCTGCGCTACAAACGCATCCGCTTCAGTAGCCGTCGGATTGGCGGGCGGAGCGGTCTGCGCAAGCGCAGGCATGGCGACAGCAAGCGCAACCGCAGAAACGAACATCTTCATGGGGGACACCTCAACCTGAAATATTATTGCGCGCAGAGTGAACGCAGATTCGGGTCAGGTCAACGGGGTCTAGGCTGGAACTGGTGAGACCCCGTAAGACAATTCAATCGCACGCGGGGCCGCCAGATATTTGGTCGGCAGATCGGTAATGTTTAGCGCCTTGCGAACATCAGAAAGTGGCAATGGCAGCATCGCTTCCCAATCGGTTTCGGGTAGCCACTTCGTCGTATAGCCGCGCCGCAACCCCTGCCACATCGCACTCATGATCGGCTCGCCGGGAAAGGCTTTACGATAATTCCAGGCACCTGCAATCGCGATCACCATGAAGCCGATGTTCTTGGTGTGCGGATAGGAGAACGCCACGTTGCACACTTCGCCAAAACCGTCGCAGCCGTAACCGCCGACGACATGCCACAAATCATGCTGAACCCGCGTTCGCATTTCATAGCGGCGCTCATCTTCGGTCAAATCATACTCATCGAGTCCCGCTTCACGCGCAGCTTCGGTCAACCCCTCGGGCGTAATCCCGCAATGATCCATGAACGCGATAAATTCACGGCCAAGGCTTCCCGCAGGAAGCGCTTCGAGATACGGACGATCAACCAACACATCGACCAGATCTCGCTTTTCCACGAGCACGCGCGCACCGAGCGGCGTCTTTTTGAACCGCTTCACATTGTTAACGAACGACATGCCACGCATAGCCACGAGCAGGCGGAAAACCTGGCTGGTATCCTCCTTGTTGCGGATCAGCTTGCGGATCGCATCAAGCGCAACCAGCGGCTGATAACGGTTCTCGATCATCTGGCTAATGACATTCATGTCAATAACATACGACTCACGTCTTAATTTGCAACTAAAAAATCGCGAATGGCATGGCCGAGGTCTGACTTGGCGACGGCGCTCATGTGATTGCCGGGCACTGTGATCAGCGCTCCGTTGGGCAGCAATTCTGCCAGCGACGCCGCCGATCCATTGTCATCATCGTCAGCACCGCAGACCACGCCCACCGGAAGCGTCAATGCCGCCAGCGCCTCTGCAGGGGTGTCAACCGAAGTATAAAGCACATGCTCCAGCGCAACAGGATCGCCACCCGTTGTTTTCAGAAAGGCCTCGGCCATCCATGCGGGCGACCCCTGCTTATGCGATCCAAGCTCGGCAAACACATTTGAAAAATGTGTCACCCGCGCCTTTGTATCGGTCAAACCCGTCAAGCCCATCCCCGATATGACGGCCCGCCGCGGCGTTGCGCCCCGCACAAGCATCCTCGCCACGGTCCGCCCACCAAGCGAATAACCGCCGAGATCATAGTCTGTCAGCCCGAGATGCTTGATCAGCGCAAAGCCGTCGTCAGCGAGCACGTCCTTGGGGTAAGCCGTCTTGTCATGCGGCTTGGCGCTGTCTCCGTGCCCGCGCAGATCGAGCATAATCACCCGGAACCCCGCCGCCGCCAGCAATGCCGCATGACCATATTTAATCCAGTTGGTCTGCGCATCAGAGAAATAGCCGTGGAAGAGGATGAGCGGACGGCCCGTGCCAATCTCGTGCCAAGCGAGATCAACGCCGTCGAAAGATGCGAAATGATGTTCAGTCAGTGTGCTGATCACGCCGCATTCTTCAACGCCCGCCGCCCTAGCAGTTCCGCAATCTGCACTGCGTTTAACGCCGCACCTTTGCGAAGGTTGTCGCTGACGCACCACAGACTTAGCCCGCTATCCACCGTCGGGTCTTCGCGAACGCGGCTGACATATGTGGCATAATCGCCGACGCATTCGACTGGCGTGATGTAGCCGCCGTCTTCGCGCTTATCGAACAGCATAATACCTGGTGCTTCGCGCAAAATGCTCTGTGCTTTCTTCGCCGAAATCTCGCGCTCGAATTCAATGTTGATCGCTTCTGAATGGCCAACGAACACGGGAACGCGCACGCAGGTGGCGGATACCTTGATCTTCGGATCGAGGATTTTCTTGGTCTCGACGACCATTTTCCATTCTTCCTAGGTCGATCCATCGTCGAGAAAATCGTCGATATGCGGGATCACGTTGAAGGCGATCTGCTTCGTGAATTTCTTGGCTTCCGCGCTGTCACCAACAAAGATGTTGCGCGATTGCTCGAACAGCTCGTCCATGCCTTCTTTGCCCGCGCCGCTAACCGACTGATACGTCGCCACGACAACGCGCTTGATCTTGGCATAATCATGCAACGGCTTCAGCGCGACGACCATCTGCGCGGTCGAACAATTCGGATTCGCGATGATATTTTTCTTGGTGTAACCGGCGATGGCCTCAGGATTCACTTCCGGCACGATCAACGGCACATCGGGGTCCATCCGATACAGCGATGAATTGTCGATCACCGTGCAGCCCGCCGCCGCAAAACGCGGCGCGTGGATTTTGGTCGCAGCGGAGCCAATCGCAAATAACGCCATATCCCAGCCCTTGGGATCGAAATTGTCGATATTCTGGATTTTCAGGGCCTTGCCGGTGTCGCCAAAATCGACGCTAAGCCCCTGACTGCGTGAGCTTGCAAGCACTGCAATCTCGTCCGCCGGAAACTGACGTTCCGCCAAAATGTTGAGCATCTCGCGTCCAACATTGCCGGTCGCCCCTGCAACCACGATCCGGTAACCCATATGCTGTCTCCTGCTGCGCTGCGGCATAGCGCGCAAATCGTTACTGTCTAGCTTTGTGAGAGGGGCAGCGCATCAAACGCAACCGTCATCCGGTCGTGATTGCTCTCAAACGGAAGTGTTCCGTGCCAGAAATAGGACGGGAACAGAACCAACTGACCAACGCGCGGTCGCACAACACGACGCGGTTCAAGCACCAATCGCAGCGCCGCATCGGGCACGCCAAATGCAAGTGCACCTGCATCGCAGCCCCCCCCCAGTTCGGGCGGCAGATCGACGTAGAGTGCACTGCTCAACCAGCCTTCGGGATGAATATGGCTGAAGTGAAACCCCTGCGACTGCAGCCGGACTGACCACGATCCTGAAAAGTCGATGTGCCCCGAATTGCGGGACAAAAACGGATGTGATGTGTCGACAGGGAGATTAGCCAGTGCGCCGGTCATCGCTTCTTTTATCCCTGACGCCAAATGCACAATCGCGGGATCTGGGCTATCAAACAACGTGCCCCGCGTCTGCGTGCCCCCGCGCAAAGACTGATCGCCCGGAGCGGCGATCACCCGGTGCCGTTGCGTCAGATTTTCGCCGAGCGCGTTCCAGTCAACACCGTGCACATCCATGACCATGACATGCCGGTTATAGTCCGCCAGCCACGTCTCGCGGGGATCAGACCGCACGCGCCAGATTGCCGTCAGCAATGCCCACGCTGCCTGATCATGCGGCGTAAGGACCGTCGCCCGCAATGCTTCGGCTTCTGCGGCCTGATAATCGCCTAGCCGGATTAGTACGTGTGCCAGCGTTGTCCTTGCTGGCGCATAGTCGGGCTCGAAAGCTACGGATTCAACCAACGTATCGCGCGCGCGCACATCGCGGTTGAGCCCTGACAAAGCCAGCGCATGATAAACCGTGATCATCGTGTCGTTGCCAAATCGGGCTTCGGCATCATGCACCAAAGCGAGGAGCGAAGCCCAATCAGAATGACCCCGCGCTGTGCCGAATGCTGATACCCACAGCATGCCAATATCGGGCCGTTTCACCAAAGCAGCCCGATAACTCTCCATAACTTCCGGCGCCCGACCGATTTGCGGCAATAAGGCCGACAAAGTTTGATGTGCGTCGAGCACTTCAGGATGGTCGTCGAGCAGAGACTGATAGTCGGCAACCGCTTCATCGAAACGCCCGAGGTCGGCCAGTATATGCGCGCGCATTAGCCTTGTTTCGTGCCGCGGCGCTCCCATCCGAAGCGCATCTTCGATTGTCGCCAGCGCTTCGTCAAACCGCTCTTCTTTGCGTAGCGCTACTGCACGGTTATGCGTTTCAACCAGCGCATCAGTCATGCTTGTCCCGCACCGTCCGGTTCAGAAAATTTAGGATCGTGCTCCACATATGAACACTCACGCCCGGCCCGGCGACCCGGTGCGTCTGCCCCGGATAAACCATTGTCTCAAACGGCTTCGCATTCTGCTGGAGCTTCGCCATCAGGGCTGTGGTATTCTCAAACACGACATTGTCGTCAGCCATACCGTGAATAACGAGCAGCGGATCGGCAATCGCCGTTGCATTCTCCAGCGCACTGGATTTCTTGTAAGCCGCACCATCAACCTGCGGCATGCCCATGTAACGCTCGGTATAATGCGTGTCGTAAAGCTCCCACTTGGTCACCGGTGCCCCGGC
>JAYTWA010000040.1:0-11957 GCA_043743675.1 Sphingomonadales bacterium | reverse complement strand
GTGCCCTGATGGCGATGCTGGAAAAACGCCGTGTGGCGTTGGCGGCAGAGGGGCTGTTTGATGCGGGCCGCAAGCAGGAGCTGCCGTATTTGCCGGGGGTGATTGGGGTCGTGACGTCGCCCAGTGGGGCGGTGATCCGGGATATTTTGCACAGGCTTCGGGACCGTTTTCCGCGCCATGTGCTGATCTGGCCCGTGGCGGTGCAGGGGAAAGCCTGCGCGCCAGAAGTGGCGGCGGCGATTGCGGGGTTCAATGCGATTGTGCCGGGAGGGCCTATCCCACGGCCCGACCTGATTATCGTGGCGCGCGGCGGAGGCTCGATCGAAGATCTGTGGGCGTTTAACGAAGAGCCTGTCGTCCGCGCGGTGGCCGCCTCGACCATCCCGGTGATCTCAGCAGTTGGGCACGAGACGGACACGACTTTGTGCGATTTCGCAGCGGACGTTCGCGCACCGACGCCGACGGCTGCCGCGGAAATGGCCGTGCCTGTGCGCAGCGAATTGTTGGCTGGCATCCAGTCGCTCGGCCTGCGATCGCTTCGCACCGTGCGCCGTTATCAAGAACGTGCTGACGAACGGTTTAACGCCATCGCCCAGCGTTTCCCCGAGCGCACGACACTTCTGGCCCCGCAAACGCAGCGCGTTGATGACGCGAGTGAACGGCTTAAACGCGGCCTTGGCCTGTCGCTGCAACGCGCCCGCGCTGATCTTGCGCATGCCAGTGGTGCGCTGCGGCCGGCCTTGCTCGACCAAAAAATTCAACGCGGGCGTGATCAATTGATGCGCATAAATAAAGTGCTTCGTCCAGCTTTGCTCGACCAGCGCCTCAAACGATCACACGAACGGCTCGACCAGTTGTGGCGTGTTGCTGCGTCGCTCAATCCTGACCTGATCCTGAAACGCGGTTATGCGCGCGTGGAAAAACGCGGCGGCGGTACGGTCATGTCCGCCGCCCAGGCCAAAGCAGCGGGCGCACTGGTATTGTGCTTCGCCGACAAGGAAACGGTTGATGTGCGGGTTGAGCGTTCGCCTGCACCTGCTAAGGATAAGTCTGAACAGGGCTCTCTGCTCTAGGAACCGACTATGCTGATGTCCCCTTCCGGCCGCACCGCGCGGCTACATTATATGGCCAATGGCTTTCGCGTGCTGGCGAGCGGTGATCACGTGCTGTGCGCGGTGACGGGTGAAGCGATTGCGGTCGATGATCTGCGCTATTGGAGCGTCGCGCGGCAGGAAGCCTATGCGACGCCTGAAATCGCGACCAAGGCATTCATGCGGTGAACCGACCGTTGCGGTGGTTTGCTGGGATCATACTGATTACGCTCCCCGGTAGCTGCATTGCGCAGCCACCCGCGTCACAAGCTAAACGCGAGCCAGAAGCAGGGAAGGCAAGTCTGGCACCGTCTCCCATTGCATCAGCACTGCTTTCTGTTGGCCAGTTCAAACTGAACCGCACGCCGCAACAGGGGGCGATTGCGCTCGGTATGGTTCCCGCTGGCACGATCCGCCTCGTCAAGGACGGGGCCGATGTTCCCATCGCGCCTGATGGTCGTTTTATTATTGGTTTCGGTCGTGATCACGCATCGGTTGCGGTCGTTGTCGCGTTTCAGGGCGGCGGGAAATCAGTTAGTGAACGCATTGCTGTCACCCCGCGCGCCTGGAAGATCGAAAACCTTCCAACGCTGCCACGTTTCAGCCAGCCCGATGCCGAGTTTCAGGCGCGCCGCCCCGCTGAACTTGCACAGATCAACGCTGCCCGCCGCATTGATGCCAAATCCGACGGCTGGCGGCAGGCATTTATATGGCCCGCACGTGGACGGATCAGCGGCGTCTTCGGATCGCAACGCATTTATCGCGGCGAACCCGGTGCCCCCCATTCAGGCGTTGATGTCGCGGGCGCAACGGGAACGTCTGTCGTTGCACCCGCCGATGGCGTCATCGTCCTCGCCGCCGCATCGCCCTTCACACTCGAAGGTAACCTGTTGATGATTGACCACGGCATGGGGCTTAACAGCGTGTTTCTTCACCTCTCGCGTATTGACGTGAAGAAAGGCGATGTTGTGCGCCAAGGCCAACAAGTCGGTGCCATCGGCATGACCGGCCGCGCCACGGGGCCCCATTTGCACTGGGGCATGAAGTGGAATGAAGAGCGCATTGATCCTGCACCGCTGGCAGGGGTGATGCGTTAGGATGCTACTGGATACGCTTGACGCGGACCCATCCGCCAGTGCCGACGCGGGCAGAATAGCTGCCGAAGGCTCCGCGCTCGATCAGCACGATGCGATCTGGTGCTGGCGTTTTTGCCGAGAAGCTGGTTTCTAGGGTCATCCAGACGGCGCCGCCCTCCACCGTAAATTGCCAGTTGCCTTGCGAAAGCGCTCTTGCACTAACGATTTTACCTTCGAACCGCGCGGCGTCGGCCTCGTCTTCCTTGTCACCTTCGCGGCCTGCCAAAAACCCGATTCGCGGCAATGAGAATCCGAATAACCCCTTACGCGCCTTGCGAACGTCAGTCCGCTCAATGACGACAATATCGTTGGACGCGGTTGCTGCACTGAGTTCATCCACAGCCTTGTCATAACAAGAAACCCGTTCAGCCGCATCAGGTTTCGACCGGCAGGCTTGAAGCGCCGTAACCTGCCGGGCCATTGGTGCCTGCACGACCGGCGCGGCGTTAAGATGGTGAGTAGGCCATATCAACAACGAGACCATGGCAAGCAGGCAAAAGCGTTTCATGTAAAGTCCCCATGTGGTTTACCCCGACCATGCAGCGTCATTTTGCCAAGGGCAAACCTGTGGCGAAAATATCACAAGCACAGTCCAATGCGCGACCGATTGTTGCTGACTTGTTGCAAAGTCCGCAGCGCTTCTCCTACAGACATCACATTCGGGCGTGCTTTGCGTGCACCGATTGGCGCAAGCCGAAGTTTTACACGAACGGTTCGGGACGTCCCGACCGAACAAGGGGAATAACCAGATGGTTACCAAGTCCATTCGTCGCACACTGCTGGCGACCACGATCATTGCAGGCACGCTCGCCGCACCGGCATTCGCCCAAGTTTCACCGGCGCCCGCCGAAGAAGTGACGTCCGCCGACGAAATTATCGTCACCGGCACACTGATCCAGAACCCCAACCTGACCTCATCGAGCCCGGTCAACGTTGTGACGGAAAACGAAATCACGCTCCGGTCGCCGAACAACGCTGAAGAGCTTCTCCGGTCACTCCCCGGTGTCAGCCCCGGCATCGGTACACAGGTGAACAACGGTTCGAACGGTACCAACCAGGTCGACCTTCGCGGCCTCGGGCTTCAGCGCAACATCGTGCTGCTCGACGGCAACCGCGTTGTTCCGGCAACCGCAAACGGTGCTGTCGATCTTAACATCATCCCCGTCGCACTTGTCAGCCGCGTTGACGTCCTGACCGGTGGCGCGTCGACAACTTATGGTGCTGATGCTGTTTCAGGCGTTGTCAACTTCATTACGAAGCGTGATTTTGCCGGTGTCGACTTTCGCACAAGCTACAAACTGACTGAACAGGGCGATGGCGCAGCTTTTCGTGCCGATCTGACTGTCGGCGGCAACTTTGCCGATGATCGTGGTAACGCTACACTGAGTATTGGCTATACGAAAGTAAACCCAGTTTACCAGACGCGCCCCTTTGCAGAATTTGGTGTCAACAGCACGACGGGCCGCGCTTCGGGTGGTTCGTTCACTTCGGTTCCCGCCGCTTTCGCATTTGATGACGGCAGCTTCCTTCAGCTAAACGCAGCATCAACAGCCTTGGTGCCGCAGTATCAGAGCTTTAACTTCAACCCCTACAACATTTTTCAGACGCCGCTTGATCGCAAGAGCGTTTATGGATCGGCAAATTATGAAGTTGCCGACAATATTGAGGTTTATGCACGCGGCCTGTTTGCACAGAACCGCATTCAGTCAATTATTGCGCCATCGGGCATTTTCGGCGCAACGCTGACGATCCCCGCGAACAATTCGTTCCTGAACAGCACGATCCGTGATCAGATTTGTACGGCGGAAAGTATAGCGCTTGGTGCGGCTTGCAACACCAATGCTGCATTACCCCTACCCGGTGTTTATCGTCGTCTCGTCGAACTCGGACCGCGCATCGGCGACTATCGCAGCAACGTCTATGACATGCGTGCGGGTGTGAAGATTGGTCTCAGCGAGACAGTGTCATTTGATCTTAGCGGTTCTTATGGCAACAGCGAGCTGACCCAGAAAAACTCGGGTTATGTCTTGAACTCGCGCGTTCAGCAGGCTTTGAATGCGACTAACGCAGCTACGTGCACGGTCACAACTGGTGGTTGCGTTCCGCTGAATATCTTTGGACCTGCTGGCAGCATCACACCGGCGATGGTGGCATTCCTCAACGGCGCGAGTAGCACCAAGATTACGACAGGGCTGACGCAGATTCGCGGCATCCTGACGGGTGATCTTGGCTTTACGCTTCCCTCGGCTTCGGAACCCGTTGGTTTCGCTGTTGGTGCGGAATATCGTAAATACAGCTATGACCGCGATCCCGATGCACGTGCACAGGATCCGTCGGAACTTGGCGGTGCCGGTGGTGCTGTTCTGCCGTTCACGGGTGGGTACGATGTGAAGGAAGTCTACGGAGAATTGATCGCGCCACTGATTGCCGACAAACCTTTCTTCAATGAACTGACGCTTGAGCTCGGCGGACGTTATTCGTCGTATAAGATCAATGCGCCGACAAACCCTTCTTTCGATGCGTTTACGTACAAAGCCGGTCTGACGTGGGAACCTGCCGAAGGTTTCCGTTTGCGTGGTAACTACCAGCGTGCTGTTCGTGCGCCGAACATTGGTGAATTGTTCGCACCGGTTGTGACTGGGTTGACCAGCTTGACGATTGACCCCTGCGCGGGCGCTGCGCCGGTTGGCAACGTCAACCTGACAGCGGTTTGCGCGGCACAGGGTGCACCTGCTGCACGTCTTGCTGCGGGAACGATACCCAACCCGACAGCAGGTCAGGCAAATGGCACCGGTGGTGGTAACGTCACTCTTAAACCAGAAAAGGCTGATACCATTACGGTCGGTTTCGTTGCGACACCAAAGAATTTGATCCCAGGCTTCACGGTGTCACTCGACTACTACAACATCAAAGTGAACAATGCGATCACGTCAGCCGTGCCCGGTGACATCATCACGGCATGCTTCGGCACTCTGACGGCAGCATCGGCTACATCGGCGGCGTGTACGGCAATCCGTCGTAACCCGACGACGGGCGGCCTCAGCGGTCCGACGGGTACAGTGAAGGGTCTGCCGCAACCAACGACCAATCTTGGCCGTCTTGCGACTGACGGGTTTGATTTGAGAATGGGTTATTCGACGGACTTTGGCGACATCAAATTCTCGTATGACCTCAATGCAAACTGGACACGTAGCTTGCAGTTTAAGGCGTCCCCTTCGGCGGCTTCATACAATCGTGATTGCGTCGGTTATTACAGTGCAAACTGCGGCCCGACGCTGGGTCAAATTCAGCCTGAATTCTCGTTCCAGCACCGCACAACGATTGGCGTCGAAGGGGCGAGCCTCTCGCTGCTCTGGCGTTATCTGTCGGCTGTGAAGTATGAAGGTCAGGCAAGTGACTTCGTTGCTCGTGGCTTTACGGCAGCATCGCGTAACTTGTTCCGTGGCACGATCACCAATCAGGCACCAGCGGTGTCGGCACTTGCTGGTCAGGTTGTCGATTTCAACAAGATCCGTGCCTATCACTACTTCGATCTGAGTGCGCAGTTTGACATCATGAAGACGATGACGTTGACGATCGGTGCAACCAACCTGTTCAATGTTGCGCCTCCAGTGATTGGTGCAGCGACAGGTTCGACAGCAGCGAACAGCGGGAACACATTCCCGTCGACATATGATCCACTGGGTCGTTCGTTCAACGCTTCGGTCCGCCTCAAGTTCTAAGGTCTCGGATCACGACAATAAATGCGAAAGGGCGGTCGAAAGGCCGCCCTTTTTCTTTGGACTCTTATCAGACCAGCGGTGCAGGCAGGGTCATCGAGACGCCCGCCGCTTCCGCAACTTTTTCGGCCCAGATGACGACTTTTTCGATTTCCTCATTATAGAATGCGCGTGATGATGCTTGATCAGCCTGCCGATCAGTCGCGTCAAAAGCAGCGCCAGTTTTTGCATTGCGTGAAAATACACGCCCAATCACGGCTGCGCGTCCTTCGACGCTGTCGGATATGTCAAATAATTCATCTAGTGCGGCCAGAGCCTCCGCCGGTTTCGCCAACATTTTTTCACTATCCACGGTCCGCACCCGGTTGGGCATTGCGCTCGCAAGTTTTCCAAACATTGCATGTTGTGCCAACCAGCCAACAGCGGCGACTTGCAAGTCAGTCTGACGGAAATAATCCTGTGCGGTGAAGCCGAGGTCGACGAATTGTTCCTGCAATTGCTTTGCCAGCAAATCACGCACCCAGAGGCGACCGGTCAGCCCCTTGCTGGCAATTGACCCAATATAAACAGACAGCGGCGCATACAGCAGCAGCGCTTTTACATCGTTGCGCCCGCCTATAAGCGCTGGCGCGAAGCCATTCACCACATTTGACGGTTTGATGATGCATTTCTCTCCCGGTTCAAACGGCTGGGCCAGCAGACGCACAGCATCACCCATGACCGCGCCAATTTGTGCGGGTGCGCCCCCTTGATGCCGCCATCCCACAAGGTCCTGAAGGATCGTTGGTTCCTTGAGGCTGAATGCGAGGCCCGGTCGTTCATAGGCGTTGGCTAATAAAGTCGAGCAACAAAATGCTGAATGAAAGATGTAGCGCACAAGG
Source organism: Sphingomonadales bacterium (assembly GCA_043743675.1). Lineage (GTDB taxonomy): Bacteria > Pseudomonadota > Alphaproteobacteria > Sphingomonadales > Sphingomonadaceae > Sphingomonas_O. Next base: position 5,130 of record JAYTWA010000040.1, on the reverse strand, counting down.
GCTGTCGGAGCAGACGGTGTCACATCGCACCGTCGAGCGGTATAAGGATGTCGCGTGCCGATTTCGTCGTCAGTCAAAAACGGGAGGCGTGCGCGCGTCGCCCTATCGACTGAAATGAAGTGAATCGCATCCTGACCGGGATCATAACGATGCGCGAGCCAGTCGGGCGTTAGCGTGAAGGGTGGGGCATCGGTCGCCATGTCACAGCCTTGCATAGCCTAGCTGTCTGCGGCAAGCACCTCGGGTGAATTCTAGCAATGCATCCGCCGAACAATTGCTCAATCGCGCACTTGATGCGCGGCAGCGCGGTAATCGGCGCGAGGAATGCCAGCTGCTCGACGCAGCATTGGTGACGTATCCAAACGATCCGCGCCTGCTAAACGCCCGCGGCATGTTGGCGTTGGCCGACCATGACTATCCGATCGCAATTGATTGTTTTGCGTGCGCAGCCCAAGCGGACCCGCAAGAGCCCGCGCTCTACCTCAACCTCGCGGCCGCCCATCGTGGCAATCGCGATGATGTTGGTGAGCGGGCGGCACTGCAAGCGGCACTCGACATTGATCAACGCCAGCTCACGGTACAATTGCGCACGGCTGAGCTTTTGGAACGGCAGGGGAAATTGTCGGCTGCTGCGAAACATTGGGGCGCAGTTGTTCAACTGGGTCAAGGGCTCGACGCGCCATCACCTGGCATTGTAGAGGCTGTAACCCGGGGGCAAGTGTTCCTTAGCGAACATAACAAAATCTATGCCGCCGCACTTGAAGCCGAACTTGCCGGTGCCATGCCAGACGATGCGCGGGGACGCCGGTTTCGTGCCTGCGTCGATCATATGCTGGGCCGTCGTCGCGTGTATAAAAATGAATGTGCGGGCGTATATTATCCCTTCCTGCCGGCTGACGAGTTTTTCGATGCTCATCTTTTTCCTTGGTTTTCGCGGCTTGAAGCGAAAACAGCAGATATTCGGGCGGAAGCGCTGGCGTTGCTTGATAGCGCGAATGAAGCACTTCGACCTTATGTCCGTCTTGATGCCGGAACGCCGGAAAACAAGTGGTCAAGCCTAGACGGCTCGCTTGATTGGGGCGCCTGTTTTCTGTGGGAATATGGCGTGCGCAACGATGCTATTTGTGCGCTCTGCCCCACGACCGCCGCCGCTATCGAAGCCATTCCACAAAATCGAGTGCCCGGTCGCGCACCTTCTGCCTTTTTTTCGATCCTAAGCCCAGGCGCGCATATCCCACCGCATACGGGTGTGACGAATACGCGCACGATCATTCACTTACCGCTTGTGGTTCCGCCGGACTGCAACTTTCGCGTCGGTGGAGAGACGCGCGGGTGGGTGGAGGGACAAGCGTTCGCTTTTGATGATACGATCGAACACGAAGCATGGAACCGCAGCGATGAGCGGCGCATCGTGCTTATTCTCGACGTATGGAATCCCCACCTAACGGGGGAGGAGCAGGATTGGCTTGCCAAGTTATTTGCTGTTGCAGATCGTGGTCTCGTTTCGCCGAGCGGTTGAACGGTTACAGCAATCCTGCATCGGCCAGCATCTGCCGAGCAGGTTCCAGATGCGCGGCATAATGTTGCCATCGGCCCGACGATTGACGGTGCAGCGTTTTACGCACTTGCCAGCTGCTAGCTGTGCGAACGGAGCGGACTTCGCCCGCATGCCCAGTGGTCGCGTCCCATTTCACGCCGATTGAATTCAGCGCGGGCTCAATCTCGGTACGTGGATCGATAACCAGCCGATCATAATCAACGTCGCATATCGCATCACCATAGAGTGTTCGCCAGTGATCAAGCAGCCGACGATATTGAATATAGTAGTGCGCAACGTCACGCTGATCAAAGCCGTAAGACACGCCTTCACCAAAGTGCACAAACAGGACCGAAATTAGAGTGTCTAGGGGATGCCGGATTGTGTGAAGAATGGGCGCTTCAGGAAAAAGCGTCTTGATAAGGCCGACGTGCAATATGTTGTCGCACCGTTTGTCCGTGACCCAACCGGCTGGCACCACACGCGCTAGTTCGCTCAGATATGCTGACCGGTTTGCGTTGATGACGACAGAATCCATTTGCGCGACCGCTTCAGGATAAGGCTCCAACACGGATTGCGCGAGCGCGGGAATGAATTCGAGTTCGCCACCTGCGTTGATTGCGCTGTTCCGAGAAAGCAACTGCTCAACAAGTGTCGATCCGGATCGGAACATGCCAACGACGAAAATAGGCTGAAGCCCCTGTTCTTTTTGCGCACTTGGCATCGAAACTGGCTCGCGAAATGTTTGGATCAGCCGATCAATATAGTGCTCGTGTGCGAGAGGATCATAACGATTGCGCGCACCGGATTGAGCGAGAGCATTCGCCGTGCCCAAGGTTTCAAACGCAGCGTCATATTGTTGATGGGCATCGAGCGCCGTCGCAGTCGCAAACAGGATCTCGGCGCGATCAACTGTGTCATGTGTTGTCGGCAGGCCAGATGCCAGTGTCCCAAGCGCGTTACCGACATTCCCTTCTGCGAGATCGATCATCGCAAGCCGAGCAATCGCACGACCGTTCGCCGGTGCATACGTCAATACTCGACGATATGCCGTGCGCGCCGCTTCGGCACGACCAAAATCCTCGTGCAGTGTGCCGAGGTTCAGAAATGCTGGGACAAATGCCGGAGACTCGGTCAATGCTGCGCGCAATTCTGCCTCTGCCGCATCAGGTTGATAAAGATGATCGGCGAGGATTGCAGCTCGATTGAGCCGCACTTCCTCGGGATTTCGTATGCCGTACTTCAGCGCCTCGCCATAGGCATCCAGCGCAGCATCAAATTGCCTGCTGGCGCGGTATGCCCAAGCGAGATTATACCAAATGTCTGGCTTTGTAGCGTCTATTGCCAGTGCGGCTCGGTAAAGTACGATAGCTTCATTTCGTTGACCCAATCCAAGCAACTGGTCGCCACGTCTTGCAAGATTGGTGGGAGAGAGTTCGATCACTGAAACCCCCTATCACGCGAAGTTTGCTTTGCCAGCAAAGCCGGCTTGGATCAGCGTCGGTATATTGCCATTTCTGTGATGCCGCGATATTCTAAAAGTTGATCGCAAAGGGTTAAATCGATGCTGACATTTTTGCTTGCGCTCGCGACGACCGCCGTTGAACCACCGTCTGCTCCGGTCCCTCTTCTGGAACCGCTCATATGTAAACGCGAACCCGTGACAGGTTCGCTCGCACGGTTTCGCAAAATTTGTAAGACTGCACAGCAGTGGGGCGTGACACAGAATCAGGCGCAGGATTCGTTGCGAGACATGCAAGACCATGGCTTGATAAATTCGGAATCGCCAAAGTAATAAGAGTATTTGCTAAGGTCACTTGGGTCTTCCGTGACCATCGACGTTTTCGCCATCTCGACATCTTTTGGGGAATGTTTGGTGATTACCGCCGATACGAAACAGCAAATTCAAGGTGCGCTGCAATCGCAGGATTTTGCGCGCGCGGCCAGAATCGCCGAAACTGCGCTGGCGCACGGGGAATCGCACGAGACACTTTATCGTCTTGCAGCGTTGCAGCGGCAGCAAGAACATGACTTCCACGGTGCAGCGGAAATGCTCATGCATGCCGTGCAGCTGTCGCCAGATGATCCCGATATCCTTGTGGCCGCTGCTGATTCAATGCGGCATGCTGGGCAGCTCGAACAATCTGTCGCTCTGTTCGATGACGTGCTTAAGCGTGACCAAAACATGGTCGCGGCTTGGTATGGTCGCGCACTTGCACTTGAATCGTCGGGCGAGCTTGAAGCAGCGCGCGCGAGTTATAAGCAGGTCGCGGAACTCTCCCCCTCAATGGCGCCGGGATATGCCGGACTATCGACCACCAGCGCCCAGCTTGGCGATAATACTGCCGCGCGGCGTTATGCGACGCAGGCCCACGAACTCGCACCCAATGATCCAGCAGCATGTATGGCGCTTGCGCGCTGCGACATGGCGGATGGTGATTTTGCGCAGGCTGTTGCAGTCCTGCGTCAAACTTCACTCGATCAGGTTGATCTGTTGACCCTGCTTGGCGATGCACTTGATCGTTTGGGCAACTTCGATGAAGCCTTCGTCGCTTATACGATGGCAAATCAGCGCTTTGTTCACTCAACCCCCCCATCAGAGGTGCGCCTTCGCGTCGAAGAAATGGAGGCAGCCATCACCAGCCTTAAGCCTGGCGATTGGAAAGCGACACCCAATCGCCAAGCCGGAAAGCCAGCGCAGCATGTTTTCCTATTGGGTTTTCCGCGCTCGGGAACAACTTTGGTGGAGCAGGTGCTGGCGTCGTTGCCTGATGTGGTAACGCTTGAAGAATCGCCCACGCTAGGCGCGGCGGACGATTTGCTCACGGGCGACGGCATATCGCGGCTTGCCGCCTTGCCTGAGTTAGATGCGGACAATTTGCGTGCTGCCTATTGGCAATGTGTTGCCGCGCGTGGCATTGAGGTCACGGGCAAAACGTTCGTCGATATGGATCCGTCAAAGAGCGCCGGGCTTCCTGTGATCGCGTGTCTCTTCCCCGAAGCGAAGATCATCATCATGCGGCGCGATCCGCGCGATGTCGTATGGAGCTGTTTTCGCAGGGCATTTGCCCGTAACGCGCTTACGATTGAGTTTTCCTCATTACAGAGTGCTGCACTGCACTATGCCGCAATTATGCGTTTAATGCGGGCGTGTATCGCTACCCTCCCACTTGATACGCATACGGTAATTTACGAAGATCTTGTGCGCGACTTTGATACAACGACGCGCGATCTTTGTCAGTTTCTCAATATTCCGTGGTCACCCGTTCTGCGCGACTTTGGATCAACAGCGCGGTTGGGCCGCATCAAAACAGCGAGTGCGGCGCAAGTGCGACAGCCGCTGTTCGACGGGTCCGGTCAGTGGAAAAACTACGCCGACAAGCTCGAACCAGTTATGCCTATATTGGCCCCTTGGATTGACGCGAGTTAGATACCCTTAGTTGCGATCACCAGCCCCCCATCACCTTCGTCGACTTTCACCGTCATGCCGTCGAGGACATCGCCCTTCAGAATTGCGTCGGCCAGCGGGTCTTGCAGATATTTCTGCACCGCGCGCTTCAATGGTCGGGCGCCATAGACAGGATCATAGCCAA
>JAYTWA010000039.1:0-2624 GCA_043743675.1 Sphingomonadales bacterium | reverse complement strand
GATCAGCATGGCAAGGCGGTTGATTTCCGCAACGTCATTCTGATCATGACGACCAATGCCGGCGCGTCGGACATGGCGCGGGAAACGCTTGGCTTCGGTAATAACACCCGCGAGGGCGAGGACGAGGAAGCGGTGAAAAAGATGTTCACGCCCGAATTCCGCAACCGCCTCGATGCGATTGTGCCCTTCGGCTATCTGCCGACCGACGTCGTCGCGCGCGTGGTCGACAAGTTCATTCTGCAACTCGAACTGCAACTCGCCGACCGCGATGTGCATATCAAGCTCGACGAACCGTCGCGCGAATGGCTGACGACCAAGGGCTATGACAAACTCTATGGCGCGCGACCGATGGGTCGTTTGATTCAGGAAAAGATCAAACAACCGCTCGCCGAAGAATTGCTGTTCGGTAAGCTCGTCCACGGCGGCGAAGTAATGGTCCACCTTAAGGAAACCGACGGCGTGAATGCGCTCTCGTTCGAGATCACCCCCGCCGCCCCGAAAAAGGGTAAAAAGGGCGGCAAGGCGAAGGTCGACGTCGGGGTTTGAGCGGGATCATGCCGGCCGATGGTGTCGTGCTGTTGCACGGCCTCGGGCGGACATCAGGATCGATGGCGCTGCTTGAACGGCGCATTGCAAAGGCGAGATACCAGACGCTTAGCCTCCGTTATCCAAGCACAAGCACACCACTACCGGCAATTGCCGGACTGCTGGAACCTAGGGTGCATGATTTTGCGAACATGCTTGAAGGGCGCGTTCACCTTATCACGCACTCACTCGGCGGATTGATTGCGCGTGCGGTGCTAAATAGGCAACGGCCCGCCAATCTGGGCCGGGTCGTCATGCTCGCACCTCCCAATGGAGGCAGCGAGTGGGCTGACATGATGGAACGCTCGCGACTGGCAAAAACGATATTGGGACCGAACATCGAATATCTCGTAACCCGTCGCAGCGAAGACCTGGACGGGTGCCTTGGAGAGATTGATTATGAACTCGGTATTATTGCCGGTGATCGACCCATTGACCGGTTCATAGCACCCTTCCTGATCCGCACGCCGCACGACGGCAAAGTATCTGTCGCCTCGACGAAGGTCGCCGGCATGACCGATCATCTGATACTGCCGGTGGGGCACCCTTTGATGCCGTTCCACCCGCGCGTCGCACGCCAAGCTATTTCATTCCTGAACACGGGGACGTTTGAACGCTAAACCGACCTGCTCCCAATCACGTCACCACCATGATCGCCGCGATAATCACCAGCATGAACAAAACGCCCGCCCCGATCGCCGCATAGATCGACGGGTTCACGGCGAACGATGCCCGCGCCTGTTCAACCACGCGATTGATCAGTTGCGGCCAGGTGTAGCTCACGAAATCGCCCTGGCTCATCATGTTGATGAGGACGCCATGATCATCGACGACGGGCAAATGGCGAAAGCGTTCATTCGACATCTGCTGCAACCATTCGATCAGATTATCGTCGCCTTTGGCCAGCTTCAGGTTGGTCGTCATGATGTCGCTGAGCTTCGTCTTTGCCGGATCGCGGCCATCGTTCAGCAAGCGGCGCATGAAATCGCGCTCGGTCACGATGCCAAGCGGTTTTTTGCTCCCATCAACAACGACAACGGCACCGTAATTTTTCTCGCTCATTGCCTTGATGGCCGTGATGACAAGATCGTCGGGCCCCAATGTGTAAACGGGCGCTTTGTTCTTAAACTCAAGCCGATCTTCAATTTTCATGTGCCGTTGCCTCTCAAAATCTATCTTGCCGTCAGCCTAAGCCAAGGATTGCAAACGACAAGCAGAAACTATCCAAGACTTACCCGCCCACCCGCATGCCGCTCCAGCCGACCGCCCAGTTCCAGTTCGAGCAACACAGTTGCGACGACAGCGGGATGCAAGCCCGATTGCCGCACCAGTTCATCAACCAGCACTGGCGTATGGCCCAACAAGTCAGTTACCGCCCGTCGCTCAACATCACTGGCATCGGCATCGACCGGCGGCCCGCGCCAACGCTCGCTACGTTGTTCAACACGGCCCACTATTGGACGAATCATCTCAAGCACATCGCCCGCATTCTGCACCAGCGTCGCGCCATCGCGGATCAGCGCATTGCACCCCTGTGCCCGCGGATCAAGCGGGCTGCCCGGAACTGCCATGACTTCGCGTCCCGCTTCATTGGCGAGCCGCGCGGTGATCAGCGATCCCGATTTCGGCGCCGCCTCAATCACGACCGTCCCCAGCGCCATCCCGGCAATGATGCGATTGCGTGACGGAAAATGTCGCGCGAGCGGCTCGCGACCCGGCGGCTGTTCAGCAATCAACACACCTTCACGCGCGATCCGTTCCTGAAGCTCGGCGTTCTCGGGCGGAAAGGCGATGTCGATACCACTGGCGATCACACCGACCGTCGCGACATCGACCGCGCCCTGATGCGCCGCCGTATCAATCCCGCGCGCAAGGCCTGAGACGACAACACACCCCTCGCCAGCAAGGTCGTGCGCCAATCCGCGTGCAAAACGACAAGCGGCAGCACTGGCATTGCGCGCACCGACAATGGCAATCGCGGGCCGCTCCATAAGGCGCAGATCACCCCTTACGATCAGCGCAGGCGGTGCTGTGTCGAG
>JAYTWA010000038.1:0-3834 GCA_043743675.1 Sphingomonadales bacterium | reverse complement strand
AAAATTCATCAGCCAATAAGGCATTTGCAAATTCGAAACATCGAACAGCGCACCGTTGGTTTTGAACGCTGCCGAATATTCGCCATGCGGGTCGATCATGACGATATGACCCTGCGGCGCCATTTCACAAATTTTGTGAAGGATCAGGGCGGCGCTGGTCGATTTGCCGGTGCCTGTCGATCCCAAAAGGGCAAAATGCTTGCCAAGCATGGCGTCGATGAACATCGCGCCACGAATATCCTTGGTCGGATAGACATTGCCGACTTCGATGTGCGGCCGATCATCGGCGGCATACATTTGTTTCATGTCAGCCGATGTAACGGGGAAAGCCTGAGCGCCCGGTGAGGGATAGCGCGTAACGCCGCGGCGGAAATTATAAACTTTGCCCGTCAGCCGTTCTTCGTCACCTTCGCCAAGGAAGTCGATGAAACCGATCGCGGAGCCTTCGCGTGCCTCATCCACTTTGAGCGTACGCAGATTAGCCATCAACCAGGTCGAGCCGACTTTAACTTTTATCTGGCTACCAACCTGACCACCCATCGCGAGGCAGGGGTCCGAGGCATCGGTCAGTGCATTCACGGCGCGAAGGTCGAGCCGGACCTGTGACGATGATCCCGAGATTTCGATCACCGAGCCAATCGAGATCGAGGCAAGCGGATCGCGCGGGGTATTCGCAGCGATTTCTTCGGCTTCATTGTGCGTGTTGAACGCCGTGCCGCGATACATGTCCATAAACGAAAAACCCCACCCGGTCAGTTGATCGGATGGGGCTTAACGTAAAAGAGTAAATAAAGCGGTGACAGGTTAGACGATTGCCACCTGACGGGTCTTGGCGCGGCGCAGTGCGCTACCGACAATCCCGAAACCGAACAGCATTGAAAGCCATGTGGCAGGCTCTGGCACAGCGTTCAGGAACACCTGATTCTGCGACTGCTGATTGACCGAAATCAATGCCGAAACCACCGTTGGCGATGCCGTCCAGTTGCTTGCAAGATAGCTGTTCGCAACCACGCTGACGTCTGGCACAAAGTTGCCAAAGACGCTGAAATTGCCCGAGGTGACACTCAGTGGTACGCCGGCAGCTTCATAAATGAGTTCCCAGACCGAAAGCTGTGTTGCCGCACCAATCAGGTTGCGCTGGGCATCGGTCGTGGCCGCCGCAAACAATGTTGCCGAATTGACAAGCAGACCAGCAATGCGGCTCTGGCGATCAACCGTGGGCACAACAGCATTCAGCGCCGAGATGGTAAAATTCTGTGACGTGTACAGGCCTGTGAACAGGTCAATGCAGTAGGTATACTGATTAAACAAATTTGCAGGCGCGCCCACTTCGAAACCCGAAAAAGCAAAACGCCCTGCTTCAAGCCCACCGTTGTAGGCAGGCGATGTTACTGTCACGCCGCCCCACATCGAACCCGGCGCAAACGCTGCCGATGTTACAGTAATCGTCGTGGCAAGCGATGGTGTTGCCCAGCCTAAGGTTGCCGCAGCACAAGCAGCTAAAAGCGCACGAATTTTCATAACAAACCCCCAAATCAAGTCGATTCGTTACGGTGTTAGCTCTTTTTTAACCTTGCTGCACTGCAAAATTAATCCCAAAAAGACACAGTTGCCCCCATGGCTGATGACTACGCCTTTGCTTTCAAACTCGCGGCGACGCCGAACCCGTGCTTTTCCAGCCCCGCAACGATTTTTTTGGCACCTTCAAGGTCGCCCCAGAACATCGGGCCGCCGCGATAGACCGGCCAGCCATAGCCATAGATCCAAACGACATCGATGTCCGACGCGCGCTGTGCTTTGCCTTCTTCGAGGATCAGATAGCCTTCGTTGACCATCGTATAGAGCGTGCGTTCGATGATCTCCTCGTCGCTGATCTTGCGCTTGGGCAGGTTCGATTTCGCGGCAAACTCATCAATGATCTTCTGCGTTTCGGCGCTTGGCGTGGGATTGCGTTTCTCGTCATAGTCATAATAACCCTTGCCGGTTTTCTGACCCCAGCGACCGACAGCCGCAAGCGCATCGCGGACGTTCTCGATGCGCGCCGGGTCACGGTGCCAGCCAATATCAACGCCTGCGAGGTCGGCCATCTGGAACGGTCCCATTGGCATGCCGAAATCGACATGGACCTTGTCAATCTGCTGCGGCGTTGCGCCTTCCATCAGCAATTTGTTCGCTTCCACCTGACGCGGCATCAGCATGCGGTTACCGATGAACCCGTGGCAGACGCCCGCAACCACTGCGACTTTGCCGATCTTCTTGGCAATGCCCATCGCGGTCAACAACGCATCGGGCGCGGTTTTGTCCCCGCGCACCACTTCAAGCAATTTCATGACATTGGCGGGCGAGAAGAAATGCATGCCGAGCACATCCTGTGGGCGGCTGGTTGATGCGGCGATTTCATCAATATCGAGATAGCTGGTGTTAGAGGCGAGGATCGCGCCGGACTTGCAGATTTTGTCGAGCTTGCCGAAAATGTCTTTCTTCACCGACATTTCCTCGTAAACTGCCTCGATAATCAGATCGCAATCGGCGAGGTCTTCGAGCGCCAGCGTCGGCTTGAGCAGCCCCATTGCCCCTTCGGCCTGCGCGGCAGTAATGCGGCCTTTCGACGCGCTCGCTTCATAATTCTTGCGCATGATGCCGGTGCCCTTGTCTAGCGCGTCTTGCTTCATTTCGACAATGGTCACGGGGACGCCCGCCGACAGGAAGTTCATCGAAATCCCGCCGCCCATCGTGCCCGCGCCGATCACGCCGACGCGTTTGATGTCACGCGGCTGGACGTCGGCACCGATGCCGTCGATCTTCGCGGCTTGGCGTTCGGCGAAGAAAATGTGGCGCATGGCAGCGGACTGGACGCCGAACATCAGTTTCGAGAATTCCTGCCGTTCAAAGGCAATACCTTCGTCAAAGGGTAGGCGCGTCGCCGCCTCGACGCACGCAATGTTTGCGGCGGGCGCGTCAAAACCCCGGTTCTTTTTCGCATTCGCTTTGGCATAGGCTTCGATAGCGGTGACATCGCCTTTGACGGGCATAGCGCGCGTCGCGCGTGGGCCTTTCGCAATACATTCCTTTGCGAAAGCGAGCGCGTCAGCGACCAGAGTGTCTTCGCCTGCTAGCTTATCAATCAGACCAACTTCAAGCGCTTTCGCTGCCGAAATCGGCGCACCGCCCGCGCACATTTCAACCGCCATTTCGATGCCCGCCGTGCGCGGCAAACGCTGTGTGCCGCCAGCCCCTGGGAGGAGACCGAGCTTCACTTCGGGCGTCCCGATTTTCGCCGATGGCACCGCAATCCGGTAATGCGCCCCGAGTGTCACTTCGCATCCGCCGCCCAGTGCTGTGCCGTGGATCGCCGCGATAACGGGCTTGGTGCAGGCTTCGATAATATCAACGACTTCGGGCAGCAGCGGCATCACGGGTGCTTTGGTGAACTCCGTAATGTCCGCGCCCGCAAAAAACGTCCGACCTTCGCAGCGGATCACGACCGCTTTGACGCTGTCATCGGCTTCGGCCTGTTTGATCCCGGCATCTAGGCCAATTCGCACCGCTGCGCCCAGCGCATTGACGGGGGGATTGTTCGAAATGATGACCAGAATATCGTCATGCTTTTCGATCGTGATCGGGCTGTCAGTCATGGGGGACTCCTTAGAATTAAACGGCGGTTTTGCCGGTGAGTTGCCGTGTTACGGGGTGCGAACTCGAAAGGCCGCCGTCGACGGCAATGGCTTGGCCGTTGACATAGCTTGCCTCATCGGAAGCGAGGAACAATGCGACTTTGGCGAGCTCAATCGGTTGCGCGGCACGGCGAAGCGGATTGAGGCGACCAATCTTTTC
>JAYTWA010000037.1:0-4286 GCA_043743675.1 Sphingomonadales bacterium | reverse complement strand
GCTTTTGCGCCACCACTTTTGCCTCCCCATTCCAGCGCGTCCGATCCGCCTGCCGCCATGATCAATTCGTTGCGGCGCTTGTTGAGTTCAGTGCCGACATATTTCATCATGTTGGGCTGTGCCGGGTGCGATTTGCCCGCTTTCATTTCGTCGACGAACTTCTCGCTCATCGCGCGGAAGGCCATGACCTCGACATCGAAGTCGGCCATGTCGGCACGGAGGACCGGCTCCTCACCCGCGACTTGCGCATATTGAGCGCCGATTGACATCATGTCGGTGCCGAGGCCACCGCCCGAAATCATCTCGCGCTCGTGCCCGAGCAGATATTTGGCAACATCCCAGCCGCGATTGAGTTCGCCAACAATCTGGTCCTTGGGCACTTTCACATTGTCGAAGAAAGTTTCGCAGAAGGGTGAGTTGCCGCTGATCAGCAGGATCGGCTTGGTGGTCACGCCGGGGGTTTTCATGTCGAACAGCAGGAAGCTGATACCCTGATATTTGTTGGTCTTGTCGGTGCGGACGAGGCAGAAAATCCAGTCGGCCTTGTCGGCATAACTGGTCCAGATTTTCTGGCCGTTGACGACCCAATGGTCGCCCATATCCTCGCCGAAGGTCTGCATGGAAACCAAGTCCGATCCCGAACCCGGTTCGGAATAGCCCTGACACCAGCGGATTTCACCGCGCGCGATCTGGTTCAGGTAATGGACTTTCTGTTCCTCAGTCCCGAACTGCAGCAATGCTGGCCCAAGCATCCAGATGCCAAAACTCGACAAGGGCGAGCGACACTTCAGGGACTGCATTTCCTGCTTCAGTATCTTCGACTGTTCAGGGGTCAGGCCCGCGCCGCCATAAGCCTTTGGCCAGTCAGGCACGGTCCAGCCCTTGGCGGCCATGATGTCCATCCACTGCTTTTGTGCAGGCGATTTGAACGCAGGTTCACGCCCGCCCCAGCAAGCGTCAGTCTCGTCACGCACCGGCTCGCGCATTTCGGCGGGACAATTTGCCTCCAGCCATGTCCGCGTTTCCGCACGGAAGGTTTCCAGATCGGGCACAGTATCAGGCACGGGCGACTCTCCAATAAATCGGCTAATTACGGTGCAACGCTATGCCTGCTTTACGTTTACGGCAAGCAGCATTTGCGTGCGGCCCCTTTCCGTAGCGGCAGTTGACCATATGAGATTCGCCACCCATCGTGCATTTCTTGGGAGAGACTCATTCATGACTGCACGCCCGGCCGATCGCGTTCCTTTCGGCACAAAGATTGCGTATGGCATCGGTGCTATCGCTTACGGCATTAAAGAGAACGGCTTTTCGACCTTTCTCCTGCTTTATTATAATCAGGTGGTCGGTTTGCCCGCAGGCACGGTGGGCCTGATCATCGCGGTCGCGCTGGTCTTCGACGCCATGATTGATCCCGTTATCGGCGTGCTGAGCGACCGGACGCACACGCGCTGGGGGCGGCGGCATCCCTGGCTTTATGCATCTGCCTTACCGATTGCGCTGAGTTGGCTGTTGCTCTGGCACCCGCCCGAAGGCACGGGGCCGATGGTCATGGGCTGGCTGCTTGTGACGGCCATTATTACGCGCGCGGCGATTGCAACGAATGAAGTGCCATCGCTCGCCATGGCGCCGGAAATGACGCTCGATTATCATGAGCGGACGGCGGTGCTCCGTTATCGCTTTCTGTTCGGCTGGCTTGGGGGGCTGGCAATGCTGATGCTGGCTTACGGTGTTTTCCTGACACAAATGTCGGGTCCGGGGGCGGCAGCGGGGTTTCAGACTTATGGCCTGTTCGGGGCAGTGGTCATGGCGATCACGGTGCTTGCGTCGGCACTTGGCACGCACCGGCGGCTGGCCAAGCCGCCGGCAAAGCGCATTGAGCCGCAACCGGCGGGCGTTATCATCCGCGAAATGCGGACGACCCTGTCAAACCGTGCCTTCATCATTCTGATGATTGCGGGTATTTTCGGCTACACCAATCAAGGCATCGGCTTTGCGATCTCGCAATATAATTTGAATTATGTCTGGCAGTTCAGTTCTGGTGAGTTGCTGATTTATGCAGGCGCTTTGTTCGGCGGTATGGTGGCTATTTTCTTTGTTGTAACGCCGTTGGCGCGCGCAATGGGCAAAGTCCGCGCGGCGGCGGTGCTGACGATTGTATCCGCACTTTTTGTGGTGTCGACCTATACCCTGCGCTTGCTTGGCTTGTTTCCTGAACCCGGATCGCCAATGCTGTTGCCTATGTTTTTAGTGTTGAACACAACCGGCACAGCAGCGGGCATTGGCGCGCTGATCATCAGCGGATCCATGATGTCCGATGTTGTCGAAGCGTCCGAGGAGCAGACGGGCCGCCGCGAGGAAGGGCTTTTCTTTGCGGGGACATTGTTCATGCAGAAAACCGCGACGGGACTTGGCATTCTTTTTGCAGGGCTGCTGCTCTCGCTCGCCGCGTTTCCCGAAAAGGCGGCGGTGGGACAAGTGCCAGCGGATGTGCTTGACGCAATGAACCTCTATTTCATTCTGACAACACTAGCGCTTTCGGCCATTGCCACAGCGGTCTTCCTGCGATTCCCCTTTGGTCAGGTTGAACATGATGCACGCGTCGCCTCGCTTGCCGTAGCGTCGGCACAAAAGGGCTAGGCAAAGCCGGATTCGAAGGGCCATAGGCTTTACGTTGACGTAAAGTCTTGGCGTAAAGGAGAGCACTCATGGATTTCGACCTGACAGACCGCCAGCGGCATTGGCGCGACCGGGTGCGCGATCACATGGCCGCCCATGTTTTCCCGCGTGCGTATGATTATTATGACCAGCAGGCGATGGGTGAGCGCTGGAAAGTCCTGCCCGTGGTCGAAGAAGAAAAGGCGCGGGCGAAGGCTGCGGGCATCTGGAACCTATTCATGCCGCCGACGTCGGGCCGCGTGCATGTTGATGACAGCTTCGAGTTTGAAGGGCCGGGCCTGACCAACCTTGAATATGCGCTTTGTGCCGAGGAAATGGGGAAAATTGGCTGGGGTTCGGAGGTGTTTAATTGCTCCGCCCCGGATACTGGCAACATGGAAGTGTTTCACCGGTATGGGACGCGCGAACAGAAGGATCGCTGGCTGAAACCGCTGATGGAAGGCGACATCCGGTCGGCATTCCTGATGACCGAACCCGCCGTGGCATCGTCCGACGCGACCAATATCGAAACGTCGATCCGTCGCGAGGGCGACGATTATGTTCTGAACGGCGTCAAATGGTGGTCGAGTGGCGCGGGCGATCCGCGCTGCAAAGTCGCAATCGTCATGGGCAAGACCGATTTCGAAGCCTCGCGGCATACGCAGCAGTCGATGGTCCTGATGGAACTCGATGCGCCGGGGGTGACCATTCTACGGCATTTGCCCGTGTTCGGTTATGACGATGCGCCGCACGGCCACATGGAAATCGAGCTGAAGGATGTCCGCATCCCCGCGTCGAACATGCTGCTCGGCGAAGGTCGCGGGTTTGAGATTGCACAGGGCCGCCTCGGGCCGGGGCGCATCCATCACTGCATGCGGACGATTGGTGTGGCCGAAGTCGCGCTTGAAAAAATGGTCAAACGGCTGGCCTCGCGCGTCGCATTCGGCAAACGGATCATGGATCATTCAATCTGGGAACAAAGGGTTGCGACGGCGCGGATCGACATCGAAATGTGCCGTCTGCTGTGCCTGAAAGCGGCCGACATGATGGACAAAGTCGGCAACAAAGGCGCGCAGGCCGAAATCGCGATGATTAAAGTCGCGGGGCCGAACATGGCACTGCGCATCATTGACGATGCGATTCAGGCGTTCGGTGGTGCGGGTGTATCGTCCGACGCGGGCCTTGCGCAAGATTATGCGCACCAGCGTACGCTCCGCCTCGCCGACGGTCCCGACGAAGTGCACAACCGCAGCATCGCGCGGATCGAATTCGGGAAATATGCCTCAAAATGAAGGCGGCGGTTCTGAATGCGGCCAACGCGCCTCTGGTGATCGAGGATATATCGGTCGCCAAACCGCTTGCGCATGAAGTGCTGATCCGGACGGTAGCATGTGGCGTGTGCCGCAGCGATTTGCATTTCGTTGACGGGGCCTATCCGCATGCGATGCCGTGTATTCCGGGGCATGAGGCGGCGGGCATTGTCGAAGCGGTCGGCAGCGAAATCCGCACCGTCAGCGTGGGCGATGCGGTTGTCACCTGCCTGTCGGCCTATTGCGGGCAGTGCGAATTTTGCGTGACGGGGCGGATGTCGCTGTGCCTTGGTGGTGATACGCGGCGGAGCAAGGACG
>JAYTWA010000036.1:0-4406 GCA_043743675.1 Sphingomonadales bacterium | reverse complement strand
TTCGGGCTTGTCCGATTTGGTGATCGCGACGATCATCGGCACGCCCGCCGCTTTGGTGTGATTGATTGCTTCGATTGTCTGCGGCTTGATGCTGTCATCCGCCGCCACAACCAGAACGACCACGTCAGTGACGTTGGCACCGCGCTTGCGCATGTCGATAAAGGCTTCGTGACCTGGCGTGTCGAGGAAGGTGATCTTTGCACCGTCCTTCATCGCCACCTGATACGCCCCGATATGCTGGGTGATCCCGCCCGCTTCACCGCGGACAACATCTGTGCCGCGCAAGGCATCGAGCAGCGACGTCTTACCGTGATCGACATGACCCATGATCGTCACAACCGGAGGCCGCGTTTTGAGCGTTTCTTCGGCATCAATATCAACCGCGACGTCAATTTCGACGTCGCTGTCGGACACGCGCGTGACGTTGTGGCCAAAGTCGGTGACCAGCAATTCCGCCGTATCCTGATCAATGCTGTCGCCCATCGCTGATGGCACGCCCATTTTGAACAGGGCTTTGATCAAATCGCTGCCACGTTCGGCCATGCGGTTGGCCAGTTCGCCCACCGTGATGCTTTCTGGAATAACGACATCGCGGATTTGCTTGGCCTGAACTTGTCCACTGCCATGCGCGCGTCGTTCTTTTTCACGGGCCCGCTTGAGCGCAGCGAGAGATCGCGCGCGTGCTCCTTCTTCATTGCCGTCGAGCGCACGTGTGACGGTCAGCTTGCCCGATTGGCGACGGTCATCACCACCCAGCTTGCCACCACGCGCTGGGCGCACAGGTTCGGGGCGACGTTCGGGCACGGGCACGGCGCGCGTGTAATGCTTGGCTTGCGCTTGTTCGACTTCGGGTTCGACGACCGGTGCAGGATTGAGCGCGGCAAGGCGCGCCGCTTCTTCGGCGGCAATACGCGCTTCTTCTTCGGCTTTACGGTTTTCTTCGACGCGGCGTTTCTCGTCCTCGCTCGAATCCGTCTTGGCGCGGTCATCACGACGGCGCGATTCCTCTAGCGCATTCATTCGCGCTTCTTCGGCCTCACGCAGCAGCTTGGTCTGAAGCTCCTGACGCGACATCAGACTCGATTGCGGCGGCGGTGGCGCAGGGGGCGGCGGGGGCGGCGGGGGCGCGACGACCGGCGCCGCGACCACAACCTGCGGCTCGGGCGCGGCTTCGACTTCGCCTGGCCGTCCGATCAGGCGGCGTTTCTTGACTTCGACCACGACGGTATTCGAACGGCCATGGCTAAAGCTCTGCTTTACCTTGCCGGTTTCCACAGTGCGCTTCAGGCTCAGCGGCGCGCGCATGCCCAATTTCGGCTTTTCCGTATCACTCATAGTCTAACCTAAAACCCTTCAAACCGTAACTGGTGCGCCACGCGGCCCTGAACCCTGCGAACCCGTTTCGCAAGATATGCCCGTTGGCGTAAAATCGATAAACCCGTGCCACCGGTCAATCGCGGCTGCTACCCGCGCCGCAGCGCGTGCATCCGTGACTCCGATATGTACCACATTTTCGCGTCCCAGCGCTACCGACAAGATTGTGCGGTCAACGCTTAGTATCAACCCCTGCCGCCCTGACCCTTCGTCATCATTGCCGACGCGCCATGCCTGATCGAGCTTGCGGTTGCCATCAGGTGCTGCATCGGCAGCGTGATACAGTAAATGCAGCAAGCCTTTGCGCGCCGCTTCCTCGATCCGCTCGGAGCCCGTGACGATTGTCGATGCGCGTGCTTCGAGGCCGAGCCGATCAAGCGCGTTGCGCGCCAAAGCATCCTCGATGCGCTGCGGCAGGTCGCCCGCAATGGTTAGATCGCTGGTCTTGAATGCCCGGGCAAGTGCACCTTTCAGCTTGCCCTTAGTCAGCGCCACTTCAAGAACCGCACGCGAAACGCCAATCCAGGCGCCACGCCCCGGAGCCTTAGCGCGGACATCGGGCAGCACTTGGTCATCGGGCGCCAGCGCAAGCCGGATCAGGCTGCCGCTCGACGCACGTTCCCCGCTTAGAACGCATTTGCGTTCCGGGTCATGCTTGGTTTCTGGCGAACCTAGCGTGTCATTCTGGGGAGACCGCAAGTGCGTCCTCCTCTTCGGACCCCGGCGCGGCTGCGCCATCTTCGTCCTCGAACCAATGTGCGCGAGCCGCCATGATGATTTCGTTGCCCTGCGCTTCGGTCAGATTATATTCGGCGAGCACACCACCCTTTGGCTCGGCAGTCGTCGTGACGGCCTTGCGACGTGGCTCAATCCGGCGCTTTTGAATCAGTTCGTCTGTTGCCAGATCGGCAAGATCGTCAAGCGTCTTGATTCCGCCCTTGCCTAGTGTCACGAGCATCGCTTCGTTCAGATGCGGCATTGCGGCAAGCGCGTCCTCGACACCCAGCGAGCGGCGAAGTTCACGGTTGACTTCCTCGCGACGTTCCAAGGCTTCGGTCGCGCGGTTCTGAAGCTCGGCGCCCAGTTCGTCGTCAAACCCTTCAATCTCGGCGATTTCTGACACGTCGACATAGGCGACTTCTTCAAGGCTGGTGAATCCTTCGGCAACGAGCAACTGTGAAAGTGTTTCGTCGACGTCGAGTTCTTTCTGGAACAAGTCCGAACGCTCGACGAATTCGCGCTGGCGCTTTTCGCTCGCGTCCGTCTCGGTCAGAATGTCGATGGCTTTGCCCGTCAATTGCGAGGCCAGACGGACGTTTTGTCCGCGACGACCAATGGCGAGGCTCAGCTGATCATCGGGCACGACGACTTCGATGCGGTCTTCTTCCTCGTCGATCACAACGCGGCTGACGTTTGCGGGTTGCAGCGCATTGACCACGAACGTTGCGGTGTCTTCGGACCACGGGATGATGTCGATTTTTTCGCCCTGCATTTCCTGCACGACGGCCTGGACACGGCTGCCCTTCATGCCGACGCAGGCGCCAACGGGATCGATGCTGCCGTCGCGGCTGATCACGCCGATCTTTGCGCGGCTACCCGGATCGCGCGCCGCCGCCATGATCGTGATGATACCGTCGTAAATTTCGGGCACTTCCTGCGCAAACAGCTTCTTCATGAAGTCGGGATGCGCGCGCGAAAGCAGAATTTGTGGCCCGCGCGTTTCACGGACGACTTTCAGGATCAGCGAACGGACGCGGTCGCCCACACGGACAACCTCACGCGGGATTTGTGCGTCGCGGCGGATAACGCCTTCGGCCCGGCCCAGATCAACAACAACATGGCCAAACTCGACGCGCTTGACGACGCCCGTGATAACTTCGCCGGCACGGTCCTTGAATTCTTCATATTGCCGTTCGCGCTCTGCATCGCGGACCTTCTGGAAGATGATCTGTTTCGAGGCCTGCGCCTGAATACGACCAAATTCGATGGGGGGGAGCGGATCAACGATGTAATCGCCGATCTTGGCACCCGGCTGAAGCTTTTCCGCCGATGCGACGTTCACTTGCTTATAAAGGTCATCAACCAGCTCGACAACTTCGACAACGCGCCACAACCGGGTTTCGCCCGAAGTCGTATCGATCTTCGCGCGGATTTCCATTTCCGAGCCATAGCGCATCTTGGCCGAGCGCTGGATCGCATCCTCAAGCGCTTCGATCACGATTTCGCGATCAATCAGCTTTTCCTTCGCAACCGAATCGGCAATTGCCAGCAGTTCGGCCTTGTTGGCGGAAATCGAAGTCGCCATCTCGTCTATCCTTCTTGTAGAATTTTATCGGCACCGTCGGTCGATAGCGGTGCGGTTGCGTGTATCAATTTATCCGTCAGAACCAGTTTGGCCGACGCAATCCCATCATAGGGAATGCGCATTGCGCCATGTTTGGCAATGACCACAACAGTATCATCGCCCTCAACACCTTCAAGCCGTGCATCAAACATCTTGCGACCTTCAATCGGTTCGACCAGCTTTATGCGCGCTTCATGCCCCGACCAGTCATCATAATCGGCAATCCGTGTCAGTGGACGGTCGATCCCCGGTGATGACACTTCAAGACGATAGGCTTCCTCAATTGGGTCCAACTCGTCGAAAATCTCTGACAGCCGCCGCGATAGTGTCGCGCAATCGTCCAGCGTCAACTGCCGTGTTTCGGGCCGTTCCGCCATAACCTGAAGCGTCGGATCCGACGTTCCGCCGAACATCCCGACGCGCACGAGTCGCAGCCCGAGCGCTTCCGCTTCGGGCTCGATCAGTGCAGTCAGTGCGGCGATGTCCGCCAATTTCATCTCCAAATATGCGTCTTGGCTGCCCGGAGCCGGTTGGCTTCGAACCCAAACAAAGTTACCGATGTAAGGAAGACATTTCTTACATAGACCGTTGTGCATCCACCGGCAAGTCACTTCATGGAGCGTTCCCAATGATCCGCATCATACCCATGCTAGCTTTCGTCCTGACTGCCTGCGCGAGCGAACCCGCG
>JAYTWA010000035.1:0-2743 GCA_043743675.1 Sphingomonadales bacterium | reverse complement strand
TGTCAGGAATGATGATGCCGCCCGCTGTCTTTTCTTCAGCTTCTACGCGACGAACGAGCACGCGATCGTGCAGGGGTCGAAATGCCATGTTATTTCCCTTTTGTTTGGCCCCGCTTATGGGGGCGGAACATGCGTTGGCACTCACGCGGGGTGACTGCCAGCACTATATAAGTGGGGATGCGGGCGGGCAGGGTCAAGCGGCCATTGCAAATTTCTTGTGCCTTGTGTCGCGCGCCCGAACCGCTTAGCCGGAATTGATCATTTGAGGCACAAATAATGGGTCGGCGTAAGGCAGTTGTGATTGGTTCGGGCATTGGCGGCATATCCTGCGCCATGCGTTTGCAGAGTTTGGGTTTCGATACGCAGATTATTGAAAAACTCGATGCGCCGGGCGGGCGGGCTTATGTGCGGCGAGCCGAGGGATTTACGTTTGACATGGGGCCGACTGTGCTGACCGTGCCGCATTTCATCGAGGAGCTGTTTTCGCTGGAGCGGGATCACGCGATGTTGGGCGAGCCTGATTTTCCGCCGCATATTCTTGATGAGAACAAGCGGATTACGAGCGGGATCAGTGGCGGGCCGAACACGTCGAAATATGTAAAGATCGTCCCAATCCTGCCATTTTATCGCATCTATTTCGATGACATGACTTATTTCGATTATGATGCCGATCCTGTGCGGGTGCGCGAACAGATTGCGAAGCTGGCACCCGAAGATCTGGAAGGGTATGAGCAGTTCCACGAAGCCGCGCGGGCGATTTTCCAGCGTGGGTTTTTGCAGCTTGGTTATACCTATTTCGGTGGCGTTGGGCAGATGTTCAGCGTGTTGCCTGATCTGGTCAAATTGAACGCAATCCGTCCGCTGTTTTCGCTGATCAAGAAATATTTCAAGAGCGACAAAATGCGGCAGGTGTTTAGTTTCGAGCCGCTGCTGGTCGGTGGCAATCCGCTGAAAGTCCCCGCCATTTATGCGATGATCCACTTTGTCGAAAAGACGTGGGGCATTCACTTTGCGATGGGCGGCACGGGTGCGCTGGTATCGGGGATGGTCAAGAAGTTCGAGGATATGGGCGGGACGATCCGTCTGAATGCCGAAGTGTCGCAGATCGATGTCGAGAAAATTGGCGGCAAGCGGGTGGCCAAGAGCGTGACGCTGAAATCGGGTGATGTGCTGGCAGCGGACCTTGTTGTGTCGAATGCCGATTACGCGAATACGTATCTGAAGCTGATCGACAAGAAACATCGGCGGATTAACCGTGATGCGCTGGTCAAATTCCGCAAGCAGTCGATGTCGCTGATGGTGATTTATTTCGGCTATAAAAAGGGTGATGCCGATCATGATCTCCAGCATCACAACATCATCCTCGGGCCGCGTTATGAGGAATTGCTGACGGATATTTTTGACCGGAAGATATTGTCCGCAGACTTCTCGCAATATCTGCATATCCCGACGCTAACTGATCCGAGCCTTGCGCCCGACGGCCATCATGCCGCCTACACGCTGGTCCCCGTGCCGAATAATCAGAGCGATATTGATTGGAACACGGTCGGCGACGGCTTTGTCGACAAAGTGCTGACGTTCCTTGACGAGCGCGGCTATATTCCGGGTCTGCGTGAGCGGATTGTATATAAGAGCTATGTCACGCCCGATTATTTCGAGGATGTGCTCGGCTCCTATGCGGGCAACGGGTTCGGCGTAGAGCCGGTGCTGACCCAGACCGCGTTCTTCCGCCCGCACAACAAGAGTGAGGATGTGTCGAACTTGTATCTCGTCGGGCAGGGGACACAGCCGGGCGGGGGGACGCCGTCGGTCATGATGTCCGCCAAGATGACAGCGCGTGTGATTGCCAAGGATTTCGCGGTTTCGGACGCTATCGTGAACGGCGTGCCCCACGCGGCATACGACGAAGCGGCGTAAGGCTTCATTTACACGCTGCGTCGCACCATGTAGCGGACGGGTCATTCTTTGAAAGTGATAGACGATGCGGTTGGTTCGCGGTGCGTGGAAGATTTTGGTGGGCGTGAAGGACGGGCTTGTCCTGTTGTTCATGCTGCTTTTTTTTGGCGCGCTTTATGTCGGGCTGACCGCGCGGCCCAATGCCAAGGCGATTGGCGAGGGCGCGCTAGTCCTTGATTTCAAGGGAAGCATTGTCGAGCAGCCCCAGATGACATCGCCGACTGAATTGCTGAGCGGTTCGGCGCCGGTGAAGGAATACCGACTGAGCGATGTCATTCGTTCGCTGAATGCGGCGGCAACCGATGACCGGGTGAAAGTGGTGGTCCTTGACCTCGACAATTTTACGGGCGCGGGACAGGTCTCGCTAACGGACATCGGCGAAGCGCTTGACCGGGTGCGCGCGAAAAAGAAAATTTATGCTTTTGCCACGGGCTATAGCGACGACAGTTATCAGTTGGCGGCGCACGCGAGCGAAATCTGGCTCGATCCGATGGGCCTTGCGCTGTTTCAGGGGCCGGGCGGATCGCGGCTTTATTACAAAGGGCTGATCGACAAGCTGGGCGTCAACGCGCATGTCTATCGTGTCGGCAAATATAAGTCGTTCGTCGAACCTTATACACGCGCTGATCAGTCGCCCGAAGCCAAGTCTGCGAGTGAGGCGCTGTCCGCATCCTTGTGGCAGGGATGGCAGGCCGATGTTATGAAAGCGCGGCCCAATGCGAAGCTCGCCGCGTATATTGCCGATCCCGTTGCGGGGATGGCCGACGGCGATCTAGTGAAAAGCGCG
>JAYTWA010000034.1:0-3535 GCA_043743675.1 Sphingomonadales bacterium | reverse complement strand
ATGACAATCTGGTGGTAATCTACAAAATCACGGGGGCCGCATGAGCGAAACGCCGTCCTATCCAACGGCGCGGTCAGGGTGGACGCTGACGATCCTGCTGACGGTTGCCTATATTTTTTCTTACATTGATCGTTCGATCCTCGGGTTGCTGGTTGATCCGATCAAGGCCGATTTGAAACTGAGCGATGCCGACATCGGCTATGTTTCGGGCATTGCCTTTGCCATTTTTTACGCGACGATGGGTTTGCCGCTTGGCTGGTTTGCCGATCGGACAAAGCGGACCCGGCTGGTCGCGGGGGGCATTGCTTTGTGGTCGCTGGCGACGGCGGCGTGCGGGATGGCCGGGACGTTCTGGCATTTATTCCTCGCGCGCATGAGTGTGGGCGTGGGTGAAGCAACGCTTGGCCCCGCTGCAATGTCGCTGATCGGCGACAGCTTCCCGCCTGAAAAGCGTGGCAAGCCTGTGGCGCTCTATTCGGCGGCGCTGGGCCTTGGTGCTGGGATCGCAGGCCTTGCCAGTGCTGCGATTGTCGCCTGGACAAAGGGCAGCACGGTTATCGCGCTCCCGCTGCTCGGCGACGTCAAGCCGTGGCAGATGACATTCATTATTGTCGGCTTGCCGGGCCTGCTCATTGCGCTGGGGTTCCTGTTCCTGCGCGAGCCGCCCCGCCAGTCAACCGGCAGCGCATCGAACAGTGTCGGCGCGGCTTTCGGCGAAGTCGGGCACAATGCGGGCGCTTATGCTGGGGTCACTGTCATGGTGTGCGTGATGACGATAACGGCCTATGCGCAAGGCTATTTTGCACCCTCGGCATTCACGCGGGCTTATGGCTGGCCGACCGAGAAATTTGCGCTTTATAACGGTCTGGCATCGCTCTTCATTGGCCCCGCGACGATGGCATTTACCGGTTGGCTCAACGACCGGATGGCGTCGCGCGGCATCACGGACGCGCCATTCCGACTGGCGATGATTGCCTTTATTGCGATGGTGCCGATGGCGAGTTTGACCTTCTTTCTGGGCAATGCGTGGGCGACATTCGTGTTACACGCGCTCACCACAGTGCCAATTGCGATGGTGACCGCAGCGGCGCTGCTTGCCCTGCTTGCGATTGCGCCAGCAGCCGTGCGCGGACAGGTTGTGGCGCTTTATTATGTTGCGATTAGCCTGTCGGGCTTGTTGCTCGGGCCGACGACCGTGGGGTTCCTGTCGACCAATGTTTACGGGGAAGCCAAGCTCGGCTGGGCGATTAGCACGACGACCGCAATCTATGGCGCGATCCCCTTGCTGCTCTTACCGTTGATCTGGCGCGCGTATCATCGCAAACTGGCAACGATACAGGAGATTTGATTGATGGCACGCGCAGCCCGGATTACGGCCCATGGTGGCCCCGAAGTCATCGAATGGATCGACGTTGATGTGCCCGCGCCCGGGCCTGGCGAGGTTCGCTTTCGCTCGACTGCAGTGGGGCTGAATTTCATTGATACCTATCACCGGCGTGGCATTTATCCGGTGGCGTTGCCCACGGGGCTTGGCCTCGAAGCGGCAGGTGTCGTTGCGGCGTTGGGAGAGGGCGTGACGGACTATGCGGTGGGGGATCGGGTGGCGACTTTTGGTCCTGCGCTGGGGGCGTATGCGACCGAACGCAATGTTGCGGCGGCAACGATGTTTCGCATTCCCGATGATATTTCGGACGAGACCGCAGCGGCGGGGCTGCTGAAAGGGTGCACGACCGAGTTCCTTGTCGAGCGCTGTGCGCGGGTGCAAGCGGGTATGGCAGTGCTTGTTCACGCGGCGGCGGGGGGCGTGGGGTTGTTGCTGGTGCAATGGCTGAAGCACGTAGGCGCGACAGTGATCGGCACGGTATCCACGCCCGAGAAAGCGGCGGCGGCGACCGCGGCGGGCTGCGATCATGTGATCCTCTACACACAGGAAGCCGTCGCGCCGAAGGTCCGCGAATTGACCGGCGGGACGGGGGTGCGCGTGACGTTTGATGGGGTTGGCATGGCGACATGGGAAGCCTCGCTTGATTCGACCGGGCGGCGCGGGATGATCGTGAACTATGGCAATGCCGATGCGCCAGTGGGCGGGGTGAACCTCGGCATCCTCGCGCAAAAGGGGTCGCTGTATAACACGCGGCCGACGCTGTTCGACTATTATGCCACCCCCGAAGAACGCGCGGCGGGCAGCGATTATGTCTTCGACATGTTCCGCACCGGGGTGTTGAAACTGACCATCGGCCAGACCTACGCGCTGGAAGACGCGGCCCAAGCGCACCGCGATCTGGAAGGGCGGCGGACGACGGGGAGCACGGTGTTGGTGGTTTAGCCCCGCGCGACAATGGCAATTCGAATCGAGCAGAAGCTGACGATCGTTTATCCTTGCATATTTATATTATTGGGTGCACATAAATTAAGTGAAAGTTGAGTTTGATCTGGCCAAAGACGAAAGCAACCGTCGCAAGCACGGCGTATCCTTGCAATCAGCGATCAACTTTGACTGGGAGACGGCGCTCGAACGCGAAGATGACCGGTTCGATTATGGCGAGGTCCGTTTCGTGGCCATTGGCCTGGTCGACGCTCAGCCGTTTGTGATGGTTTTCACCGAAGGCTCTGATGATGAAACCGTTCGCGTGATTAGTTTGCGTCCAGCAGAAAAGCATGAAGCGAGGGTTTATTATGGACAAGTTTAATTCTGAAATTCACGATGATAATCCGGCAATGGATGCGCATTTTCTCGACGGCATGAAGCCATCCCGGCGCGGGCGACCAAAGTTGGATACCCCCAAAGTTGAAGTGAAAATCAGGCTTGATGCAAGCACGGTAGAGCGCCTGCGCGGCAGCGGCCCGGGCTGGCAAACCCGCGTCAACGCAGTGCTGGGAAAGCTTGTTGCGAACGGGCAGATTTGAACGAGGGTTGTTCACGCAATCCGCTGCGCAAATACTGAAATCTGACATTCGATACGATTGCAGCGATTATGAAAGCGATTGGCGTGAGGATTGCGGTAGGCTTAATGGTGGACTTGAACGGAGCGTTACTCAGACCTTCGTCCATCGATATTATCGTTTTGGCTTCCCAACAGGCCACTATCTTGATGTCTGGCAAGACGGGCTAGAGGAGCGCCAATTCGTTCCCAAACAATCCTTTGCCTCTCTTCCGGGTGAATTTCCATTCGATCAAGTAGCTCATAAAAATCCTTGATCGCGCCGGTGCGTTCCCGCTCCGCTTGTATGCGAAGAATATCAAGTTCGGTTATCGCTCGCTGCTTCTCAGACTCCCATCGCCATTCCTTGTCCTTCTTCCGTTCGTGCCGATCCTTTAAATATTCTCGAATCTGCTGCAGCGGATTGAAGGAAGCAAGCAACTCAATCCATCCTGGCGACTGGATGCTTATCCTGGTAATTTCGAGTTGATCGGGAGGGAATACGTCAGTCGATTGTAGACGCTCAACGCTTGTTCGCCTCTGTGCAAAAAGGCCAGCTCCAAGAAACTCAGGCGGAAAGGGAAAGCGCCGTTCTAAATATCGCCAAGCCTTTC
>JAYTWA010000033.1:0-8578 GCA_043743675.1 Sphingomonadales bacterium | reverse complement strand
GATAACGCCTTTTTCCATACAGATCAAAAGGATCGCACCTGCCGTTGCATCGCCCTTTGCCAGCACCGCGGCATTACCACCGTCAGCACCGACTCGGCGGATCAGTGCACTTACCAGCATGCCGCTGGTCAATCGCGCGGTCATCCGCGCGCATAGCCAGCGAGTGATGACAGCGCGATTTGTGAGCGCATGAATGTGCCGGTCCCGCGCGCGGCTTCCTCACCATGTTGATCAATCAGGCGGGCATCGCCGACGAACACGCGTTTGCGTCCACTGATCCAGCGGCCTTCCGCAATCACCAGCCCTGCCTTGATTGGCTTGGTGAACAGCAAATTGAACGCAGTCGTCAGCACAAAACGATCCGTAACCAGTGAATTGACCGCATAGAAAGCCGCGTCATCAAGCATCTTAAAATAGGCCGTGCCATGCAGCGCGCCTGCTGCGTGAAAATGCGCCGTACCGACTTCGAATTTGATTCGTGCAAAGCCATCCTCGACAATTTCGAGTTCGGATGGAAATGCGCGATTAATTGGTGCCGAGCGATAAAGCGATTCGAGCGCACGATGATGCGTCGCTGCCCCGTCGGTCTGATCAGGCAGCGTCACGTGCCTCACCGGCATCAAACAAAGCGAACAACGCATCGTCGTTCGCTGCACCGCGCAGCTTGGCAACAAATGCCTTGTCGCGAAGCACCCGACTAACCTGAGCCAGAGCCTTCAAATGTGCAGCGCCCGCATCGGTCGGTGAAAGAAGCATGAACACCAAATCAACGGGCTCATCATCAATCGAGGCAAAGTCCACCGGTTGCGCGAGTCGCACGAACAGCCCGACGACATGATCAAGCCCGTCGATCTTGCCGTGTGGAATCGCAATGCCAGCCCCGAAGCCGGTCGAGCCAAGACGCTCCCGCTCGGTCAGCCGCTCGACGACCAAAGCCGAATCGACGTCATGAATACGCTCGGCCATTGTCCCCAAGGCTTGAAACAACGTCTTTTTATTTGGTGCTACCAGCGCAGCAACAACCGCGCCGGGGCGGAGAAAATTGTGCAAATCGTTCATATTTATTCCGGCTCAAAGCGCTAATACGCCAGCGAATGACTCAGGCCGCGCGCTGGGGTTCCACCCAGCCAATCGTGCCGTCGCCACGCCGATAGACCATATTGAATGCCCCTGTCCCATTATTTTTGAACAGCAACGCGTTTGTGTTGCGCAGATCTAGCATCATAACAGCGTCCGAAACCGTCGCATCAGGCACATCGACACGTGTTTCTGCCACAATTAACGGATGATCGCCGACTTCGATTTCCTCATCATCATTGATCGGTTCAAACACCGTGTAGCCCGCTTCGACCGGGACAACGCCATTTGGTCCTTTGTGGTCCTTCAATCGGCGCATGTAGCGGCGCAACTGGCGCTCAATTTTTTCGGCTGCGCCTTCAAACGACGGGTGCGCTTCCATGGCATGGCTTGATGCTTTGAGGATCACGCCTTGCATGACATGCGCAACGATATCGCACGAAAAGCCGTTATCGTGCGGGCCTTTACCAAAGGTGACATGCGCCGAAATTGCACGCGAAAAATACTTGTCTGCAACACTCTGGAGCCGGTCAGAAACGTGCGTTCGCAACGCATCACCAGTAGCAACCTGATGTCCCGAAACGCGGATGTCCATGAACCTTCTCCTTCGTTGTCACTCTTCATCAGGCGTCGATATGCACTGCCCAATCGTCATTTGTTGCCCACAAGGGATCATTTAGCGTCGCCACAAAGTCACGATGGCGCACTACTTCTTGCACTGTCGCTTGATGGATGCGTGGCTGGCGCGACGGGTTTGCGCGCATAACATCCAAGCCACCTGACACAGGATCAGCAACAGGCGGCGTCATCATATCAAGGCCAATCTGGCGCCCGCCCGTCAACTCAATATAAACCTGCGTTAATAAGGCCGCATCAAGCAATGCTCCATGATTGACACGGTGGCTGCGATCTACACCATAGCGTGTGCACAACGCATCCAAGCTATGCTTTGCACCGGGATGTCGCGCTTTTGACATCGCCAACGTATCAATCATCCGCGACATTGAAATGTGCAAACGTCCGCAATTGCCAAGCTCGGCATTCAGAAAACCGAAATCGAACATCGCATTGTGAGCAACCAGCGGACTTTCGCCGAGGAAATCGAGCAAATCTTCGACGGTATCCTCAAAATAGGGTTTGTCCGAAAGGAAAGCATCGCCCAACCCATGAACCTGTTCAGCAATGCTTGGCATCGCCATCCCAGGATTGAAATAAGCATGGTATGTATTGCCAGTTTCAACGCGGTTGACGAGTTCGATGCATCCGATCTCGACGATGCGATCGCCCTGTTTCGGGTCGAGGCCGGTGGTTTCGGTATCGAAAACAATCTCGCGCATTGTACACTCACGATGGACCCGTCGGCGGCATTAGACAAGTGATCACATCATGCACTTGCGCACGGGTTGTCGCCAAATCGGTGCCGGTGTCGATGATATGGTCGGCTAGTTGCCGCTTTTTAGCATCAGGAAGCTGACGGGCGAGAATCGTGTCTAATTTTTCGGGCGTCATGCCGGGGCGGGCAGTGACACGTGCACGCTGCATATCGGCCGACGCGGAAACGACAACAACAGCGTCTATGTCGGCGGGGCGGCCCTTTTCGAGCAAAAGCGGAATATCAAAAACAACTATTTGCACAGAGGCATGTTTTTCGAGGAAACGTGCGCGTTCCTTTGCAACGGCGGGATGTACAATGGCTTCGAGCCGTTTGAGCGCATCATCATTCCCGAAAACAGTGGCACCAAGTTTCGCGCGGTCGACAGCGCCATCTTTCGATATACCTGGAAATGCCGCTTCGATAATCGGTACCAATACGCCGCCCACCCCCTGTAACAGATGCACAACGGCATCGGCATCGAACACCGGCAAACCTTCATCGGCGAACATTGCGGCGACTGTCGATTTGCCCATGCCGATTGACCCGGTGAGGCCAATGATCTTCATGATAGCAGCAAGGCCCGTAATTCCGCATCATGATCGCGCGGCGCAGGCTTTCCAAAGAAGAGTTCGAACGCGAGCGCCGCCTGCCCGATCAACATTTCAAGACCATCAACAGTCGCCAGCCCGCGCGCTTGCGCCAACGCAATCAGTGGCGTCACTAGTGGGGCATAAACAATATCATAAACCACCGCATCATCGGGCAGTGCGGACAGATCAAGATTAAGTGGTGGTTGCCCTATCATCCCCAATGTCGTCGTATTTGTAAGGAGCGCCACCGACGGCACGGGCTTATCAAGCGATTGAACAGTGCCCTTCAGTCCAAATCGAGCGAGGATCGCGGCGCCTTTGAGAGGATTACGCGCCAGCAGTGTTACCGTGCCAACGTTGGCGCGAGCGAGTGCGAAAAGGATAGCGTGTGCTGCACCACCTGTGCCGACCACAGCGACAGGCATAGCGTCCAGTGCAAAATCGGATAGGGGCGCATAAAATCCCGCTGCATCGGTGTTTGTGCCGATCAACCTATCATCCGGCTGGCGTATAATCGTATTCATAGCGCCGATGCTGCCATGCACATCGCCCGGGTCATCAACCAGATCCATCACTGCGATCTTATGCGGCACGGTGATGTTGCATCCGCGCCAATCGGCGTCTGCCCGGCGGCTGGTGATATAGCCTGCCAACGCTTCGGGTTTGACGTGACAAGCTCGATAATCGGCCGCAATTCGCAATTTTTTAAGCCAGAATTGGTGAATGACCGGCGATTTCGAATGCGCTATTGGGTCACCGATTACTTCGGCATATGGATGTGTCATGACGCCAATACCCCACGCATGCGCAACCAAGACAAGAGTGGCAATAGCGGCAGCCCCATGATCGCAAACCAGCTACCCTCAACGCGTTCAAACAATTGCGCGCCAAGCCCTTCGATACGGTAACCCCCTGCACACCATTGGGCTTCAGGATCGCGCGCGACATAATCAGCAATGAATGCTTCACTTAGTGGGCGCACATGCAATGTCGCCGTTTCGATCACGCGCCAGACGGGTTGGCCATCGAGATATGCAACAGCTGCGCTGTGCAATTTATGCGTGCGGCCCGAAATCAGGCGCAACTGGTCCGCAAGTGCTTCGCCGGGTTTGTCCATGCGGATGCCATCAAGATCACCAACTGAATCACATCCTAGCACAATCTGCCCAGGTCGTTTGGCTGATATCCGAGCGGCTTTCAGTTCGGCGAGCGCATCAGCCAAATCACGTGGCGACAAATGTGACATTGCATCTTTGGCAGCCTCTTCATCGACCATCGGCGCAACCGGCTCGAAAAGCACGCCTGCAGCTTCAAGCATCGCTTTGCGCGACAGACTGGTAGAGGCAAGAACAAGCATCAGGTGCCACGTCGATCATTTACAAAACCAATAATCGCCGCTGCCGCTTCCTCGATTGATCGCCGCGTCATATCGATCACCGGCCAGTCATTGTCCGCAAACATCCGCCGCGCAAACGCGACCTCACGTGCCACCGCCTCGGCATCAACATAATCAGTCTCGGGTGCTTGGTTGAGCGATAATAGTCGGTTTCGACGCACCTGAATTAGTCGTTCGGCACTCGTAATCAAGCCAACAACTAGCGGATTTTTCAACGAATACAGCGATTCCGGTGGTGGCGATTCAATCACAATCGGAATATTTGCCGTCTTGAACCCGCGATTGGCCAGATAAATCGACGTTGGTGTTTTTGACGTCCGTGAGACGCCGGCGAGCACAATATCGGCTTCCTCCCAATTCTCCCAAGAGATACCGTCATCATGTGCAATCGTGAATTGAATGGCTTCAACACGCGCAAAATAAGCGTCGTCAAGCACATGCTGCCGCCCAGGCCGTGCCTGCGCTGTTTGCCCAAGAAACCCCGAAAGTGCATCATTGACGGCATCGAGCGGCGCAACTGCGGGTATCCCCAGCGCCCGGCATGCCGCTTCCAACCGTTTGCGCGTTTCAGGATTGACCAATGTAAACAGCACCAGTCCAGGATTCTGTCCGATTTCAGTGAGAATGCGGTTCAAATGCCCCTCCCCGCGCACCATTGGCCAGAAATGCTTCATCGTTTCCACGCCATCATATTGTGCCAGCGCAGCTTTCGCCATCATATCAAGTGTTTCGCCGGTTGAGTCAGACAACAGATGCAAGTGCAATTTCGGCATGTTCGTCCTGTGCATAACCCCGTGGGTTTTGGCTAGGCGAATCGCGCGGACAGTTCACCATGGAATTTGCATCCCCAACACCCGATATTCGGCACGCAGGCTTATCCACATCGAATATAATTCAATCTGACCCTGTGGATAATGGGGACGGCACAATCGAATCCCCGGCGATCTGCGGCTCTGCCCCAGTCAACCTGTTGGCAAGATCACGCAACGTCGATAAGCCCCGAACATTGTCACTCTACATCTTACATCAGACTCTTTCTTAATATTTCTTAAAGGATAAGAATTGACCAAGCCTTTGCTTAACGTGCTCCGGGGAGAATGTTTGGACCGTCCGCCCGTCTGGTTCATGCGTCAGGCCGGCCGGTATCTGTCCGAATATCGCGAACTGCGCGCACAGAAAGGCGGATTCCTCGAACTGGTGCACGACAGCGATGCCGCCGCCGAAGTGACTCTCCAACCGATACGCCGTTTTGGCTTTGATGGCGCGATCCTGTTCTCCGATATTCTCGTTATCCCGAATGCACTGGGACAGGACCTGTGGTTCGAAGAAGGCGAAGGGCCTCGCTTGGCACCCAAGCTAGTGGATCATGCACTGGCGGGGCTTACAGCGGCTCCTGAGCGGCTGTCGGCGATCTATGAGACGGTTGCCAAAGTAAAAGCCGCCTTGCCGCCTGAAACGACGCTGCTCGGCTTTGCGGGCAGTCCGTGGACAATTGCCACTTACATGATCAACGGACAGGGCAGCAAAGAACAAGCCGAAGCGCGGCGCTATGCGTATCGCGATCCGGCGGCTTTCGCTGAAATCATCGATGCAATCGTAACGATGACGGTCGATTATCTGGCAAAACAGATTGAAGCAGGCGCGGATGCAGTGCAGCTGTTTGACAGCTGGGCCGGGAGTTTATCGCCTGCGCAATTTGACGATTGGGTGATTGCGCCGACGCTTCGGATTGTGGCCGAATTGCGCGTACGGCATCCGGATACGCCGATCATTGGTTTTCCTAAGGGCGCTGGCGGAAAGTTGATTGCATATGCCAAAGTGACGGGTGTTGATGCGCTGGGGATTGATGAAACCGTTGACCCGCATTGGGCGAACGCGAACTTGCCCGTCGGTTTGCCCGTGCAGGGCAATCTCGATCCGTTGGCGTTGATTGCGGGCGGCAACGCGCTTGAGTCAGCCATTTCGAACATCAAATCGGCGTTTGCGGATCGCCCGCATATCTTCAATCTCGGGCATGGCATATTGCCCGATACGCCGATTTCGCATGTCGAAGTGGCGTTGCGGCAGATCCGCAGCTGATGGATATGGGCGCCGGATTTCTGGGCGCGGCCTACCCTTGGGTGAAGGCGGCGCATCTGATTTTCGTCATCTTCTGGATGGCGGGGCTGTTCATGCTGCCGCGCTTCTTTGCCTATCACCAGGAAACCGAAGCGGCATCGCCCGAAATCACCAAATGGATCCAGCGCGAGGCGCGACTGGTCAAGATCATCCTCAACCCCGCGATGATCGTCGTCTGGGCGCTGGGCCTGATCCTCGTGATCAACATCGGCGCATGGGCAGAAGGCTGGTTTTACGCCAAGTTCCTGGCCGTGCTGGGGTTGTCAGCCTATCATGGCTGGATGGCCGGCTACGCCAAAAAACTCGCGCGCGGCGAAGCGGGGGTGTCGGCGAAGACGATGCGGTTGCTCAATGAAGTGCCCGGCGTCGCGACGGCGGTGATCGTGGTCCTGGTGATTGTGAAGCCGTTTTAGGGAACGAAGACTGCTGGACACTGCAACGATCGGAATTTAACGCGTAAGGTAGTTTTTGTAAATTTAAGAGCATTTATGCTCGCGGCGGCGATAACAGGAGGGTCTATGTCTAGCTATGAATACACCTTTCGGATCGACGCTTTTACGCCAGAAACCATCCCTATGGCGCGGCTCGCGGAATATTTAGGGGTGCTCGCCAACCTCGTTGGGCACAACCAAAGCACCCACTTTGATCGGCTTGAGCCAGGAAGCGCACGTTTGATTTATAAAATCGATGCGGTCGATGCACCAAAAGTCGAGCAACGATTGGCACGCACCAATCAGCCCGATGCTCCAATCGACTTGCGCAAAGCTTTCGAAACGCTCGACAATATGCTGGCAAATGACAACGCCGCAGGTGAATTAAAAAACTCGGCTGGCGCAACGATCATTCCGTTTCCGGGCAGAGATCAGCCAAAACAATTGGTTTTTCCGGCTTTTCGACAAAATGGCTCGATAGACGGCCAGATTGTTAGCATTGGGGGTAAGGACACGACCGCACACGTTATTTTGCAAGACGGTGCTATTAGTTATTCAAATATCAAGTTAACCCGTGAGATGGCCCGACAGTTGCGAGGTTATCTTTACGAACAAAAGGTGCGTTTGATTGGAATTGGTCGCTGGGAGCGAAGCCTCGACGGAGCATGGAAGCTTCTAGGCTTTGCTGTTGATCGCTTTGAAATACTTGATGATTCAACGTTGTCTCAAGTTATGGATACCATCCGCAATGTTCCGGAGAATGGACTAACGAATAACTTAAACGTTTATGATGATTTGATGTCTTTGCGTCTCGGTGGTGAGGAATTGCATTAATGCTGTTGCTAGATGCGACTGCGTTTTCGCTTCTGGTCAATCCCGGAGCAAAGGTATGCAATGATCCTGCGACAGGTCAACCGGTGATTGATGCTAAGAAACGCTTTGAGTTTCTGAAAGATCAAATCGAAAAATCTGGTAACACTATTATCATACCAACTCCTGCCTTGGCCGAAGTCCTCGTGTCGGTCGGAGATGCAGCGCCCACTATCATACAGATTCTTAACAGCTCAGCTCGATTTCGGATTGCCGACTTTGATCAGCGTGCGGCAATCGAATTGGCTGCGATGACACGCGAAGCCATGCGTCTCAGTGATAAAAAAGCCGGATCGTCGGAACCCTGGCAAAAGATAAAATTGGATCGCCAAATCATCGCTATTGCACGGACTAATCAAGTCGAACGTATTTATTCGGACGATCATGGCATAAAATATTTTGCGGAATTAATCGGCATGCAGGTCGTACAAACATGGGAAATGCCATTGCCACCTGAAGAGTCTCAAGGGACTTTATTTCAGGCATGAGCAGTTGAAAACTTGTGTAGCCCAATCATCGCTCCCTTGACGCCGCCCCACAGCCCGCCTAATTTCCAATCAACGCATACCACCCGGTTCCCGCGTCCCGCAGCATCAGTCCTTGATCCGCTGTTTCGGCCATCCGGCCCCATAAAAATCCCCGAAAGAACACCCCATGCATTTGAAAGATTTGAAGAAAACAGCGCCGGCCGATCTGGTTGCGATGGCCGAGGAGCTTGGCA
>JAYTWA010000032.1:0-3197 GCA_043743675.1 Sphingomonadales bacterium | reverse complement strand
CAGCGTTTGCCAGCGAAATCGAAAAACATTCTTTCCCCATCGACGGTCACTGATCAGGCCGTGCCATGTTACTTCGAGATCCGCCTTGCCGGCGTAACGGCAGGTAATGTCAGTGTGGCCAATTGCGAAAGTGGGATGGTTTAGCGACCGGAACGCAATAGCATCGGCGGGAAGCGGTTTTAACCAGCCGTCCGGCGTCAACAATTCAGGGGGCACATCGCGCCAGTTCCCATCCTTCAACGTATATTGCCAGTGGTTACCCAGTATGAGGTTCGCATAGACGCGGCTGTTATTATACCAGTCAAGGCCGCCAAGATTGATCCCAATAGCCAGCGGCGGACGGGGGCCGGACGTGCCATTGGCCTGTTTTGCATCGGAGCAGCCTGTCATTCCCATCACCAGAATGATGATCGCCAGCATGCGGTAGATCATGACGGAAACGATTCCTTATACCCCAGGGGCTACCTTAAGCACGTGACGGCGCATCGAAAAGGTGCATATGTCCGCCGCATATCTAATCCGGGGCCAACCGCTTGCGCATCGCCTACCTCGTCAATTGCTATCCAGCGCCCAGCCACAGCTTTGTCAGGCGCGAAATCGCCGGCGTCGAAGCGGCTGGATTGACAGTGCTGCGTTATTCGATCCGACCCGCGCCGGATGCCTTGCCCGATCCGCGCGATGCCGCCGAACAGAGCATAACGACGACTGTGTTGACGCAGGGGTTCATCGCACTCCTTGGCGCACTGCTCTTGCAAGCCATGACGCATCCAATCGGCTTCTGCCGCGCGCTGGCCCGCGCCTCTTCAATGGCCCGTGCCGACTGGCGCCGGGCGTGGCGGCAACTTGCCTATCTCGTAGAAGCCGCATGGCTCGTCCGTGATTGGCAGCGGCAGGGCGTGACGCATGTCCATGCGCATTTTGGCACCAACCCCACGGCCGTTGCGCGGCTTGCGCGCGCTTGGGGCGGACCGCGTTATAGTTTTACAGTCCACGGTCCCGACGAATTTGATGCGCCGGGTGCAATCGACCTATATGGCAAAATCGCCGACGCCGCCTTTGTTGCCGCGATCAGCAGCTATGGCGGCAGCCAGCTGATGCGCTGGTCGCGCACCGAAGACTGGCCGAAAATCGCGGTTGTCCGCTGTGGCGTTGATCAGAGCTTTCTTCAGTCTGACAACGACACGCCCGACAATGCAACATTGTGCTGCGTCGCGCGGCTTGGCCTGCAAAAGGGGCTGCACATATTGATTGACGCCGTGGCCGAACTTGCGCCCGAACACCCTGATCTGCGCATCGTTATCGTGGGCGATGGCCCCTTGCGCGGCGCACTCGAAGCCCAAGCCGCAAGGCTCGGTATCAGCACCAACATTCATTTCGCCGGTGTCAAAAGCGGTGACGCCGTTCGTCAACATCTGCTCGACGCCCGCGCCTTCGTTTTGCCGAGTTTTGCCGAAGGATTGCCGGTTGTCCTGATGGAAGCACTGGCCCTGCGCCGTCCCGTCATCACAACATGGGTCGCGGGTATTCCTGAACTCGTTGATGGCACGGTCGGCTGGCTTGCCCCGCCCGGTGATGTCGATGCGCTTGCAAGCGCCATTCGCGCGGCGCTCGACACGCCTGTTGCACAGCTTGTCATAATGGGCGATGCCGGGCGCGCGCGGGTGCAAACGGCGCACGATGCCGATACCAACGGCGCGCAACTCGCCGCCCTGATCCGCGCGAGTGCCGCCTGATGATCGGCGCTTTTGCCACCTTGATCTCAGGCGTAGCGGCATTTCCTTTGCTCATCCTCACCGCAGAAGTCATCGCAGGGCTGCGCACGCCGAAATATGTGAATGCAAAACCCGCATCACCGCGCACAACGGTCATCATACCCGCGCATGACGAGGAAGCAGGGATTTCGGCAACCATCAACGCGATCAGAACAAGCGGCTGCGACATTCTTGTCGTTGCTGACAATTGCACGGACGCCACGGCTGACGTTGCCCGCGCAGGCGAAGCGAGCGTCGTCGAACGCACCGATCCCGCACAGCGCGGCAAGGGCCACGCGCTTGCCTTTGCCCGCGCGGCATTGGCCAGCGATCCGCCAGATGTTGTCATCATCATGGACGCCGATTGTGTTCCCGTTGGCGATGCCCTCGCCCGCCTCGCCAGTCGTGTCATGCAGACCAGCCGCGCGGTGCAGGCCCGAAACGAACTGGACACCCGTATCGACGATACGCCGATGACGCGGATTTCAAATTTTGCCTTTTCACTGAAAAATGTTGTCCGCCAGCGGGGGCTGATGCGGATTGCCGGAACCTGTGTGCTGACAGGCACGGGCATGGCTTTCCCATGGGCGCAATTCCGTGACGCACCGCTGGCGACATCGGACAGTGTGGAGGATCTTGCCATCGGCCTTGCGCTTGTCCGCGCGGGGCACCTGCCGGTTTATGCTGACGACGCGCGCGTGACCAGCCCACCTGCATCGGGCAAAGCTGCCGTGACGCAACGGACGCGCTGGGAACATGGTTTTATTGCAACGGCATCACAAATTGCGCCGCAAATGCTGGCGCGGCGTCACTGGCCATCGTTCTGGTTGGGGTTGCATCTGACCGTGCCACCGCTCGCGCTGACCTTTGGATTGGCACTGCTTGCGCTAACGATGCTAGTCGGCCTCGGTTTTGCATCGGGATTCATGCCCGCTGCTGCTCTGGCCAGCGTTATCGGCGTTGCCGGTCTTGCCGTGCTTGGCGGATGGCACGCCGTCGGGCGCAGCATCCTTCCGTTTGGCACATTGCTCCGTGTCCCGCTTTATATCGCGTGGAAGCTGCCCATTTATCTCAAACTCGCGCACGGTGCGGACCGCCGCTGGACCCGCACCGAACGCGACTAAAGTTTATTTGGCTGGCGCAGCGGCAGCACCGGCAGGCTTGGCAGGCGCAAAGCCGTCCTGATATTCAACCTTGCCCTTGGTCCGTGCTTCCTTCAGCCGTGCCTCGCCCAGCTTGGCCAGCGATTGTGCGCGCAACGCACGAACAGCCATTGCCCGCGCTTGCGTATCAGGCAGCGGCTCGGCTTTGCCACCTGTAATCACATTGACGGTCACCTGACCCTGGCTTGGCACAACAAAAGGCTCGCCTTTGGGCAGCGACAGGATTTTCTGCATCTGTTCGGGCGGAACGGTCGCTGAATCAACCACGCGGTTGGCGCGCTGG
>JAYTWA010000031.1:0-1536 GCA_043743675.1 Sphingomonadales bacterium | reverse complement strand
GGATTTCCTCGACCGCAGGCGCCAGACGGTGGATCTCGTCAATGAACAGGACGTCGCCATCCTCCAGATTGGTCAGCAGCGCAGCGAGATCGCCCGACTTGGCGATGACTGGGCCAGATGTTGCACGAAAGCCGACGCCCATTTCACGCGCAACAATCTGCGCCAGCGTGGTCTTGCCAAGGCCCGGCGGACCGAAAAATAGGACATGATCGAGCGCGTCACCCCGTTGCTTGGCGGCGGCAATAAAAACGCGCAGGTTTTCCCGCGCTGCTTTCTGTCCCACAAATTCGTCGAGCGACTTGGGGCGCAGCGCCGCGTCAATGTCCTCGGGCTGGCGGTCGGGAGAGGTGAGGGGGGTGGTCACGACCTGGACAACATCAGTGCGATAGTTTTCATGTCAACGGCCCATTTGCCACAAGAAAAACGCAAATTCCTCCGCCGTTTCGCGCAGACTTTCAAATCGTCCCGACTTGCCGCCATGGCCTGCGCCCATATTGGTTTTGAGCAGCAGGATGTTGTCATCCGTCTTCGCTGCCCGCAGCCGCGCTGTCCATTTGGCGGGCTCCCAATAGGTTACGCGCGGATCGTTCAGCCCGCCGGTAATCAGCATCGGGGGATAGGCTTGGGCGGCGACATTGTCATAGGGTGAGTAACTCTGGATCAGGTCAAACGCGGCTTTGTCGGTAATTGGATTGCCCCATTCGGGCCACTCGCCGGGCGTCAGCGGCAAAGTGTCGTCAAGCATCGTGTTGAGCACATCGACGAACGGCACATGCGCCGCAATCGCGCCCCAGAGTTCAGGATTGGTGTTAACGACGACGCCCATCAACTCGCCGCCTGCCGAGCCACCCGCCGCG
Source organism: Sphingomonadales bacterium (assembly GCA_043743675.1). Classification (GTDB taxonomy): domain Bacteria; phylum Pseudomonadota; class Alphaproteobacteria; order Sphingomonadales; family Sphingomonadaceae; genus Sphingomonas_O. The sequence continues at coordinate 679 of JAYTWA010000031.1, read as the reverse complement.
CAGATTTTGCCCGCTGATGTGTAGCCACGCTCGACCAACCCCTTCGCCACATCGACAAAATCGTTGAACGCATTCCAGCGCTTTTCGAGCTTGCCGTCGAGCTGCCATTGCTGGCCCAGATCATCGCCGCCGCGGATATGCGCAACCGCGAAGGCAAAGCCCCGGTCGAGCAGCGACAAGCGCCCAGTCGAAAACCCCGGCGGGATCGATATGCCATACGCGCCATAGCCATAAAGATAGAGCGGCTGGCTGCCGTCCTTTTTGAACCCAGATGGATAAACAATCGAAACCGGAATTTCAGTCCCGTCGCGCGCGGCTATCATCAGGCGTTCGGTTGCATATTTGCTTGCGTCATACCCACTCGGGATCTCGAGCGTTTTCAGCGTTGTGCGTGCGCCTGTGACAACGTCATAATCCTCGATCAAGGACGGCGTGACCATCGATTCATACGACAGCCGCAACGTCGTGACGGCATATTCGGGGTTCTCGTCGAGGCCCGCGGAGTAGCTGCTTTCGGGGAAGGCGATCCGCTTGACATCGCCGCCATCGAACTGGTGAATTTCAACTTGGTCCAGCCCGTTCTCGCGGCCCTCCACCACGAAGAAATCGGCGAAAATGCTGACATCGGTCAGGTAGAAATCGGCCTTTGGCGCGATCCGTTCGGCCCAGTCCCCCGGCG
>JAYTWA010000030.1:0-2245 GCA_043743675.1 Sphingomonadales bacterium | reverse complement strand
ACGCCGGTATCGCTGAGTTGCTGTGCCGACGTTTGTGCCAAGTTGATGACGCCTGCCTTCGACGCTGAATAGCTTGGCCCGCCCGCGCCCGACCGGATGCCCGCGACACTGGCGGTTAGGATAATCGAACCGCCGCGCGCCTGATCCCACATCTGCTTGCCCGCATGTTTCACCATCAGCATCGGACCGATGAGGTTGACGCGCAGCACTTCGGCCATATGTTCGGGGGTCGTTTCGAAAATACCTTCCATCCCGCCGGAGACGCCCGCGTTGGCAAAGGCAATGTCAAGGCTGCCGTAGGCGCTGACGGCGGTTGCGACCATGGCCGCGACATCGGCTTCAACACCTGCATCCATTTGGATGGCCGTAACGGAACCGCCCGCCGCCGCAATCGCGCGCGCGGTCGCGTGGACGCTGTCCGACTTGTCGCCGATAACGAGTTTTGCGCCTTCTGCTGCAAACAGGATGGCCGATGCACGGCCAATGCCCGAGCCTGCGCCGGTGATGATTGCAATTTTGCCTGCCAGTCTCATGCGCTTGCCTTCTCTGCAAATCCCCAAGCCTGTTCAGCCAGCCGCGGTACTCGTGTCGCCATTTCGGTGGCGTGCGCCGAGGATGCGGTGCCGTCGATCACGCGCTTCTTTATCCCCTGGACAATCGATGCCAACCGGAACAGCCCGAACGCGAAATACCAGTTGAGATCAGGCACGCCGTCGCGGTCTGTTGCGGCGCAATATCGTTCGGTCATCGCTTTGATTGTGGGAATGCCCGTCTCCGGCCCTGTTAGCCCAAGCACGCCCGAACGCCCCTCGGGCTCAGTGACCCAATTCATCATTAAATAGCTGAAATCAGCGAGCGGATCGCCGGTCGTCGAGAGCTCCCAATCAAGCACCGCAATCACTTTGGCTTCGGTCGCATCAAAAATCATGTTGTCGATGCGGTAGTCGCCATGAACAATGCTCGTGCGTGTCTGTTCGGGAATCGTGCGAGACAGAAAATCAATCAGGCGCTCTATATCGGGCATGACTTCGGTTTCCGCCGCGCGATATTGCTTGGTCCAGCGGCGCACCTGCCGTTCAAAATAATTGCCCGGCTTGCCATAATCACCAAGGCCAGCAGCAACATGGTCAACAGTGTGTAGCGCCGCCAGTGTATCGATCATGGCATTGTATATTGCGGTGCGCTGTGGCGGGGTCATGTCGGGCAGTCCGCCGTCCCACAACGTCCGCCCTTCGACCATGCCCATGATATAGAACCAGCTGCCAAGAACGCTGTCATCGGTGCACAGGCCGTAAGGTTTCGCCACGGGAAAGCCGGTTGGATGCAAACCCGCAATCACGGCAAATTCACGGTCAACCGCATGCGCGCTCGGCAGCAATGGCCCGAATGGCTTGCGGCGCAGGACGTAAGCACCTGAAGGGCTGTCGAGCCGATACGTCGGGTTCGATTGCCCACCCGCAAACTTGCGCACCGTAACGGGATCAGTGAAGCCTTCGACATTGGCCGTCATCCAGACCGCGAGTTTGCTCTCGTCGAGAATATCCTGCCCGGTTGGCTCAATCGTGCCCACAAAGTCGGTCGCGGCGTCCATCAGTTGAACACCACGACAGTTCGCACGCTGTCGCCTTTACGCAGGTCATCAAACGCTTCGTTTATTGCGGTCAATGGCACGCGTTTGGCGATGATGCTGTCGAGATCAAGCAGCCCGCGCATATAGAAATCGACGAGGCGCGGAATATCAACGGGAAAACGATTACCGCCCATCAGCGCGCCTTGCAGTTTCTTGCCGCCGAGCAAATCCATCGCACCGAGGCCAACTTTGTGGCCGAGCGGCATCATGCCAAGAATCGTCGCCGTCCCACCACGCCGCAATGTGCTGACGGCCAGATCGCCCGACGCCGGACGCCCGACCGCTTCGATGGCATGATCGACCCCGCCTTTGGTCATTTCCACAACCTGTTTACCGGCGTCCTCTGCACCCGCGTCCACCACATCTGTCGCGCCCAACTTCATCGCCAGTTCGCGCTTTTCAGCCACCGGGTCACAGGCGATAATCCGCCCCGCGCCCGCAATCTTTGCGGCATTGACCGCCGCCAAACCCACACCGCCACAGCCGACAATGCACACACTTTCCCCCGGCGTCACATCGGCCGCATGGAACACCGCGCCCGCACCCGTCACCACAGCACAGCCCAAAATGGCGGCACGGTCCAATGGCATTTCAGGATCAATCCGAACGCAGGCA
>JAYTWA010000029.1:0-2814 GCA_043743675.1 Sphingomonadales bacterium | reverse complement strand
ATGGTCGCGTGACAGCGGACAAGGCGCGGCATGCGGCGGCGCTTTCCGAAAGTGCGGATTGGCGCGCACGCAGCGGCAAAGCGGGCAAGCGGGTTGAGGATATGGCCAAGCGCGCGGCGGCGCTGGAAGAAGAGCACGCGTCGCTTGCCGATGCGCCCGCGCGGATTAATGCACAGGCGGCGATGATCGGGATCGAAGCCGCGCGGCTGGCCGATGCGGCGCAGCATGCGGTTGAGGTTGAGCGGGCTGCGGAAACCGCGTTGCGTGAACGTGAAGCGACGGCGGCCAAAGTTGGCGAAGCGCTGAGCACCGCACGCGAGACCCGCGCAGGAGCACAAGCGCGGACTGAAAATCAGGATTTGCGCCGCGTCGAAATGGGGCGCGTATCGGGCGAACGGTTTGAATGTCCAGCCGCAGTTTTGCCTGAGAAACTGAGCTTTGATGAAGCTAGTGTTGATGCGGCCACGGATGAGTCAGCGCGGTTGGAACGCGCAACACTGGAGCGGGAGCGGCTTGGCCCCGTTAATCTTGTTGCCGAAAGTGAGCTGGCCGAAATCGAAGCGGGCCGCGAAAGCAATACCGCCGACATTGCCGAACTGACCGAAGCCGTGCACCGGCTGCGCGGTTCAATCGGCAGCTTGAACCGCGAGGGGCGCACCCGGTTGCGCGCGGCATTCGAAGCGGTGGACGGGCATTTTCGCACCTTGTTCGGGACGTTGTTCAACGGCGGCGAAGCGCATCTTGCGCTGATCGACAGCGATGATCCGCTGGAGGCTGGCCTTGAAATCATGGCGCAGCCGCCGGGCAAGAAACTGTCGTCACTCACGCTTCTGTCGGGCGGCGAACAGGCGCTGACGGCGGTGGCGCTGATCTTTGCGCTGTTCCTAACCAACCCTGCGCCGCTGTGCGTCCTCGATGAAGTGGATGCGCCACTTGATGATGCCAATGTCGAGCGCTTCTGCGACCTGCTCGACGCGATGACGCGCGATACGGACACCCGCTACCTGATCGTGACGCACAATGCCGTCACGATGGCGCGGATGCACCGGCTTTATGGCGTGACGATGATTGAACAGGGGATCAGCCGGCTGGTCTCGGTCGATCTGGGTGGGGCCGAGGCATTGTTAGCGGCTGAATAGTTCAGGCCACCCGCCGCAACTTATGCCAGACAAACCAGCCTGCCGCAGCAAGAACGGCGACTACAATCACAATATCCAAACTATGGAATGCGTCCTTCACACGTGGGTCGCTGTCCCATTTTTCGCCAAGTTTCATGCCGACCCAGGCAAGGCCGAAACACCAGGGCCATGAACCCACGAAGGTGTAAAAATGAAAGCGGAGCAGCGGCATTTTTGCGACGCCCGCCGGAAACGCGATGAACGTGCGGATGACGGGTAGTAACCGTCCGATCAGGACCGCCCAATCGCCATATTTTGCGAAAAAGCGGTCGGCTTTGTCGATGTCATGCGCGTCGATCAGGACATAGCGGCCATATTTGAGCGCCAGCGGTCGTCCGCCATATTGGCCCGCCGCATAGGCAATGATGCTGCCGAGGTTACAGCCGATTGCACCAGCGGTGGCGACGCCCAGCAGCGTGAAATGCCCTTGTGAAACGAGATAGCCGGCGAACGGCATTATGATTTCGGAGGGCAGCGGTATGCACGCGCTTTCGATGGCCATCAGGAGCGCGATCCCCGGATAGCCAAGCGCGACGATGACGGCGGTGGTGAAGCCCGCAAGCCAAGTGATGATGGATTCGATCATTGCACTCATGGTCGTGTTCGGTAGGGGAAGGGTAGGCCTTCGACAAGCAGTGGCCGACCGGACAACACCCTAAACTTTTCTGGCGAAACACCGTTATCGACATGCCTAATGCCGGGCATCCGTTCGTATGATGGCGCTTTTCAGGAGAAGATGATGAAATTGAAGATGTTTTTTGCCGCAGCAACAATGCTTGCTTTTGCACCGCCAGCCATCGCGACCGAGGCACATCCTGCGCCAGTTGATCATCATACATTGTCGGATGCCGACAAGGCAAAGCTCGACGCTTGCCGCAAACTGACAGCAGACGCTGCCCATCATGATGCCGTTTGCGTCAAGTTGATGGCCGAGCACCCCGCCGATCATAAATAATTCGGGACGGCGCGGGCCGATGTGTCCGCGCCGACCGCGATTATCCCTTTTCTTGTCGCGAGATTGGGCTAGCGTGTCGTCATGCTCAAGCCCTTATTCGCGTTCGCCGCCCTCGCTCTTGTCGCGCCCGTTGCGGCGTCGCCCTCGACTGATTTGAAAGCCGTTATCAATGCGCATTGGGCAGGGGTGATGGCGAACAGCCCCGAATATGCGTCTACGCTGGGCGAGCCTGGGGGTGAGGGGCGGGTGTCCGACATAAGCCTTGCGGCCAAGGACCGTTCGGCAAAGGATGCGGCAGATTTCCGTTCGCGGTTGGTGGCAATCCCGGACACGGGACTGACCGATACCGAGCGGACCGACAAAGCGATCCTGATCCGGATGCTGGGTGAGGAAGTCGATGGCAATAAATTCGGGCAGCGGATGATGCTGTTTTCGACCTATGCCGGATGGCACCAGAATTTCGTGGGACTCGCAGACAATTCGCCGTTCAATACGGTGGCCGATTATGAAAGCTATCTAAAGCGGCTCGCGGCCTATCCTGCAGTGAATGCCGAAGCGCTGAAAATCACGCGCGCGGCGGTTGCGGGCGGCTTTGTTCAGCCGTGTGTCGTCCTCGGCGGGTTTGAAGGGTCAATCACGGGCGTCATCGCCAAAACGCCCAAAGAATCGCGCTTTTTCAAA
>JAYTWA010000028.1:0-7415 GCA_043743675.1 Sphingomonadales bacterium | reverse complement strand
AAGGTCTTCACCAAAGCGCGCACCTCAGGCATGATGCGGTCGCGGGCCAGCACGCGGCTGTTGTTGGCGCGCAGGCTTTCGTCCGCCCACAACGCGTCCAGCCCAAACAACGTGCAGAACTTTTCCCACAAACTGTCGGTGACGACGCCGATAAACACCGGATTATCATCCGCCGTTTCGAACACATCATAAATCGCCCACGCCGAAATGCGTGCGGGCATGGGGGCCGCTGCCTGTCCTGTGACGGCCATTTGCGCCATATGCTGGCCGACGAGATACACCGTGGCTTCGAAGAGCGAGGACACGACTTTCTGGCCGCGCCCCGTGCGATGGCGTTCCTCGACAGCGGCAAGCACGCCGATGACGCCGAACATCCCGCCGGTCACATCAATGACGCTTGATCCAGCGCGCAAAGGTTTGCCCGGCGGCCCAGTCATATAGGCAAGCCCGCCCATCATCTGTGCGACTTCATCAAGCGCCGTGCGGTTTTCATAAGGGCCAGGCAGAAACCCTTTTTCAGAGCAATAAATGAGGCGGGGATTGGTTGCCGCCAGCGCATCATAGCCAAGGTCAAGGCGGTCCAGAGCACCGGGCCGGAAATTTTCGATCAGGATGTCAGCGTTGGCGCACAGCTGTTTCGCAACCGTAAGCCCATCATCAGATTTTAGATCAAGGCAGATGCTGTCCTTGTGCCGGTTATACATCGGGAAATACCCTGCGCCCGAACCGAGCAGCCGTCGTGTCGCATCACCACCAATCGGCTCGACACGGATGACTTCAGCGCCGAGACTGGCAAGAATATGCCCGACCGCTGGCCCCATCACCATATGGGTAAATTCAATGACCTTAAGACCCGCCAATGGAGTCATACAGCCACCTCGCCCTTGATGTGCGGGTGGGCTTCATAGCCCTCGATGGAGAAGTCTTCGTACTCGTATGAATCAATGCCGTCGGCGCGGCGTTTCAGGATCAGTTTGGGCAGTAGCTTCGGATCGCGCGTCAGTTGCAGGCGGGCTTGCTCCAGATGGTTCACGTAAAGATGCGTGTCGCCACCCGTCCAGATAAACTCGCCAACCGCCAACCCGCATTGATCGGCGAGCAAATGCGTGAGGAGCGCGTAGCTTGCGATGTTGAAGGGCACGCCAAGGAAGACGTCCGCCGAGCGCTGGTAAAGCTGCAACGACAATTTCCCGTTCGCAACCCATGTCTGAAACAGGCAATGGCACGGGGCGAGTGCCATCTGGTCGAGCTCGCCGGGGTTCCACGCACTGACAATCTGGCGGCGTGACGCAGGAGTGGTTTTGATTTGCTCGACGAGCAATTTGATCTGGTCGATATGGCGACCATCGGGAGCCACCCAGTCGCGCCATTGCTTACCGTAAATGGGGCCGAGCTCGCCGTCATCGCGCGCCCATTCGTCCCAGATCCCGACGCCGCGATCCTTTAGCCAGTTGTTGTTTGTCTCGCCGCGCAGGAACCAGAGCAGTTCGATGAAGATCGAGCGCACATGCAGTTTCTTTGTCGTCACCAGCGGGAACCCGGTGGCCAGATCAAACCGCATCTGATACCCGAATGTACTCAGCGTGCCGACGCCCGTGCGGTCCGCCTGTGGCACGCCATGATCGAGGATGTGTTGGAGAAGATCGTGATATTGCCTCATCGCGGTCGCCTTAATGGTCGGTTGCTGCGAGGCAAGTGTGCGGTCGATAGTGCCCATAAGTCAGCGCGGTCAAAGGGTGGTGGATTGTTCGTCAGCGCCTGTCCGAACGCCTTAGCAACCCATGCTGATTTTTGGGCCTTGGTCGTAATCACGCGGTGGTTCCATGCGGCGCTGCCCCGCCGCGCTACTTCGCGGGCGATGTCGCCATAAATACCCGCCGCCGCGAGAACGGCCCAGCGGCTGCGGAAGGGCAGCTTCGCCGCGCCGACGCGGGCTGAGGCTTCATAATCTTCGGCCATGTCGGCCAGCCACCAGGCCATGTCGGCCACGCGGCTGCGATAATGCGGACGCATATGTTCGCCGGGTGGAATGTCGGCTTCGACAATCCAGTCGAGCGGCAAGTAACAACGCTCTGCGGCGTCATCTTCGTCCAAGTCACGCGCGATGTTGGCCAGCTGAAACGCAAGGCCGAGATCAGTCGCGCGGTCGAGGGTTTCATCATCCTGTGGAGAAACACCCATAACTATCGCCATCATTCGTCCCACTGCACCCGCGACATGATAGCAATATTTGAGCAAATCAGCTTCCTTGCGTGGCCGCCAATCGGCTGCGTCCAATGCGAACCCCTCGATCACGTCATAAGGCAAATCGCGCGGGATGCCGGTTTCACGAACAACAACGCCGAGCGCATCAAAAGCGGGATCGCCGGTCGGTTCGCCATCAAGCGCCATGGTCGTCAATTCTGAAATATGAGCAACGCGTTCAGCGGCATCGGAAACCACCGACATTGCGCCGCCGTGATCCTGTCCATCGGCAATGTCGTCACACGTTCGGCACCAGAAATAGAGCAGCCACGCGCGTTCACGGGTGGTTTTGTCGAACAGCTTGCTGGCGAGCGCGAAGGATTTTGATCCCTTGGCGATTGATTCCGCCGCCGCAGCAACGAGCGCGGCACGATCAAGGCTCACAAATTAGCAGCCTTCATTTTGAAGATCGTCTCATGCGGTTGGAACGCCGTCATCTGCGCCAGCAACCCGTCAAGCGTGGTGTCCGAAAGCAGGATGCCGCCATGCTGCGGACGGATAAAACCCACCGACCTCATATGTTCATTGAACGCAATTAATGCGTCGTAAAAGCCCGCAATGTTAAGCAATCCAACGGGCTTATCATGATAACCAAGTTGCGACCAGCTGACCGCTTCCCACAATTCGTCCATCGTACCTACCCCGCCGGGTAGCGTGATGAAGCCGTCGGACAAATCGGTAAAGCGCGCTTTTCGTTCGTGCATCCCGCCGACGACGTGCAATTCGGTGCAACCGCGATGCGCAACTTCGGCATCGACCAGCGCCTGCGGGATAATGCCTATGACTTCGCCACCTGCTTCCAAGGCGCTGTCAGCAATTGCGCCCATCAAGCCGAGCCGTCCGCCGCCATAAACCACACCAATGCCGCGACGCGCGAGTTCGGCACCGACTTTTCGCGCGGCCTCGATATAAACCGGATCTGCGGGCGTTGCCGAACCGCAATAGACGGCAAGGCGCTTCATGATTTCACTTCAAGCATTGCGCGCACGGCTCGTCCAATCGGCACGGGTGGCTTGCCCGACAGGATGCGCGCCTTGTCAAGAAAAGTCGTGTTGCCGGCATAAAACCGCTGAATGAGTGACGGGGCTAATCCGTAAAACCGTTGGAGCACATTGCGACGCGTGGCGGGCGTGGCGGCGCGGAACAGCATCCGGTCGAGCAACCGGTAAAAGCTGCCCTTGTTCCAGCGCGCTTCGGCAAATTCACGGATCGCGGTGGCAATCGCGGGGCCGGACAAATCATCGAGTTTGGCAATCAGCGACGCTGTGCGTACCGCATCGGGCAATGAAAATCCGGTCGTGCCGTGAAAGAGTGCTGCACGAACGCCGATTTTCGCCGCCTCACCGCCCGAACGCCAATACGCATTGAAATCGCCGCCCATAGTGACAGGAAGCGCACCCATTTCCTGATGGATCAGCTCGGCCAGTTCCCATCCCTGCGCCGCCGCATACGCCTTGATCCGCGTCGCCATCACGTCACGATCAATCTCCGGCCCGTCGCTATAATAGGTGTCTTCGATAAAAATACGGTCGTCGGCAAAGGGGAGCGCATAGACGAAACGATACCCATCAATCTGATCCACCGTCGCATCCATGACAATCGGGTGCGTTAGGCCATGCGGCGTTGCGGTGCGAAATTCCTGCCCAACAAATTTCTGCCAGCCAAAATCAAGATGATCGAGGTCCGCCACCCCGCGTCCGTCGAACACACCGCCCGCCGATATGTTGCGTTGATCGGACAGATAGACCGACGTCTGCGATACTTCGACAGCTTCCCCTTTCACGGGCACAATATTGGGCAGAACAGCGCGCAAGTGCCTATCATAATTTTGTGACCGGATCGAATTGAACGGCGAATCAAACCGGCGGGTATGCGCCGGAAAGCGCGTTTCATACCGGTCCCATTTGTGGTCAATGAACGGTTCGACGATCCACCAGTCATCCGCCAAAATATCGCTGGTGAAAAACGACCAGACATGATTGCCGCCGAACGTTGCCGATGGATCAATCAATCGCACCGACAAATCAGGGCGCTTCACCGACAGGGCATAGGCCGTCAGCCCGCCAGCTAACCCGCCGCCCACAATGGCGATGTCGCAAGTTATATCCGCACCCATAGTCCTCGCCCTAAACGACCGTGCACCGATAAGCGAAGCAAATCCTATCAGCCCGTCTGCAACAATGCCGCAAGTTGCTTTCGGCCGGCAATGGCGGGGCAAACACCCGTCGCCTTGATCGCAATCACATCATGAAATTGTCCAAGATCGGCGAGTGAGTCGATACGATGATAGCGCATTAGCAGCGGATGGCGGACGAGGCCGTATAGCCGCAAACCAGCAGTGCTGACTTGTTCATGAAGCACTTTGGGATTGTTGGACGCTTCGAAAATCAGGAAGCGCATAGTCGGCTGGGCAAGCAGCCACGGCAGAATTCTGGGTTCGGCGCCTTCGATGTCGATCTTTGCCGCAAACGGGCGACCAGCAATCAGCGGCCCGACATAAGGCGCAATCGCCTGCACCGTGCAGGTTTCGCTCGCATCGAAATGTGTCGCGGCGCCCGTATCCGTAAATGTCGCACTACCCGAATGATCATGCGGTGACCGCAATTCGAAGCTACCATCAATATCAAGCAAACCGATGCGGTGAAGCGTGACATTTGCAAACCCGCCTGCCGTGATCGCATCAGCAATGCGATCACCCAGTTTGCGCTGCGGTTCAAAGACATGAACCGACCCATTTGAGCCAACCACCCGCGCCGCCGCAAAGCCAATCGTCGCATGATTCGCACCGATGTCGAGAAAGACGTCGCCGGGATTCAGCAGTGCTTTGGTCGTCAATGCGACTTTTGGATCATTGGTGCCAAACAGATAGAGGATGCTGCCGTCATGATCGCGCGGCGACGTTGCAATCGGCGTTCCGTCGCGCAAGGTGGTCATGACGGGGTCGGGCAGATCTGCAATAAGCCACTGGATGAATTTGTGGTAGGCAATTGCTGTCACGCCACTTTTGAGGGGCACAAGCCGCAAAAAAGCGATCACAATACGGCGGAGGATGTTTTTCATGCGCGGGTTTCCTGTCTGCGCCGTTGACGGCCCATTCATGACTTATTCAATGGCGCGACACTAAGGCTTTTACCCATGATACAAATGAAACTTTTTCTTTTGAGTGCCTTACTCTTGGCACCGCTCGTGACGCAAGCCGATGCGCAGGGACGGCGCGGCGATGCCGATGCTGTTTATCAGGGGCGGATGGCGGGATCGCTAATGCCACTGCGTTCGATTGAAAACGGCGTTGTGCCCGGCATGAAAGCGCGCGGTGCGAGTTATATAGGTGCCGAATATGATGAAGACATGGGTCGTTATCGCCTGAAGTTCATGCGCGATGGATCGGTCATCTGGGTCGATGTCGATGGGCGCACCGGCGCAATCGTGGGTCGCGCTGGCGAATAATCCCCGCTAGTGTTCAATCAAACAGGGAGACCGAAATGCGGCTTTTGATCGTCGAAGACGAACCTACGCTGGGCACACAGCTCAAAAATACGTTGGAAGGCGCAGGTTATGCGGTTGATCTGGCCACTGATGGTGAAGACGGCCATTACCTCGGCTCAACCGAGAATTATGATGCGATCATCCTTGATCTGGGCCTGCCCGAAATTGACGGGCTGACCGTGCTCGATCGCTGGCGCAAAGAAGGGAAAACTTTTCCTGTGTTGGTGCTGACAGCGCGCGACAGTTGGTCGGACAAGGTGGCGGGGTTGGACGCCGGGGCCGATGATTATCTGGCAAAACCATTTCAGACCGAAGAGCTGATTGCCCGGTTGCGCGCGCTGATCCGGCGCGCGGCCGGCAATGCAAGTGCTGAAATGATTGCCGGCGATGTCCGCCTCGACACGCGGTCGGGTCGCGTCACGCTGGCGGGTGAGCCGGTCAAGCTAACAGCGCAAGAGTATAAGCTGCTGAGCTATCTGCTCCATCACAAAGGCAAAGTCGTCAGCCGCACTGAGCTGATCGAACATATTTATGATCAGGATTTTGACCGCGATTCAAACACGATTGAAGTGTTTGTCACGCGCATCCGGAAAAAACTGGGGGCCGACGTGATCACTACGATTCGCGGGCTTGGTTATTCGCTTGATGAACCAGCAGGCGTCTAACCTCAGCCTACCCGTTGATACGGCCCCGTCCGAAGCGGCGGCGGCGCAGACCAAGGGCTCGCTTTCCCGCCGCATGATCGGGATGGCAGCGGCGTGGATTTTGCTCCTGCTGATTGGCGGCGGCATCGCGCTCGACCGCGTGCTTGCCGGCGCCGTCACGCAAAATTTCGATGATCAGCTTGACTATGTTTTGACAGCAATGATTTCATCGGCAGAGATTGGTCCCGACGGCGAAGTGCGGCTCAATCGACCGCTTGGCGACCAGCGGTTCCTCGAAGCGCAATCGGGGCTCTACTGGCAGATTTCGGCAAAAGGCGTTGAGCCTTTTCGATCACGCTCGCTCTGGGATGACAGCCTGACATACGGGCCACCGCACAGCGACACAAAAGCGCATTTTTACGACAGCAGCCAGCTGCGCGACCAGAAACTGCGTATTGTTGAGCGTGACATCAAGCTACCCTTTTCAAAGACAGTGTGGCGGTTTCAGGTGGCGCAGACGCGCGACGGCCTCGACACGCAGATCGATACCTTGCGCAAAACATTGGTGCGAAGCTTTGCGATGTTGGGGCTTGGCCTGATCCTGATGGCAGCGGTGCAGACGCTTTATGGTTTGTGGCCGCTGCGTCGGTTGCGCCAGTCGATTGCAGATATGCGCAGTGGGCGGCAATCGCGGATTGCGCAGGAACGGCTTCCCGAGGAAGTCGCGCCATTGGTCGATGAGCTGAACGGCCTGATCGCGCATAATGAAAAACAGGCGGAGGAAGCGCGGCGCCATGCAGGCAATCTGGCGCATGCGCTGAAAACGCCACTGACCGTGATCATGAATGCCGCCACCGCTAAAAGTGACGATTTATCGGACATCGTCGCGCGCGAAGCCACAACCATGCGTCGTCAGGTTGATCATCATCTCGCCCGTGCCCGTGCCGTCGGGCGACGAGGCCATGCGCATAGCCGCGCCGAGGTATGGCCGTCACTCCAAGCCGTCGAACGCGCGGTCGGGATGCTATACCCCAAAGTCCG
>JAYTWA010000027.1:0-1878 GCA_043743675.1 Sphingomonadales bacterium | reverse complement strand
AGGTGGTTCGTCAGGGTGATAATCTCTTGCTCAACATGCCGTCGGGCGTGACATTTGCGACAAACCAGTCAGCAATCCAGCCACAGTTTCGCACGACGCTTGATCAAGTCGCACAGACGCTCGCTTCGTATGAAAAGACGTACATCGACGTGTATGGCCACACCGATTCGACTGGCAATGACGGCATCAACATCCCGCTTTCGCAGAACCGGGCGCGGTCCGTTGCCGATTATCTCAGCACACGGGGGGTTCAGTCCGCGCGGATCGCGACGCAAGGTTTTGGCGCGAGCCAGCCGGTTGCTGATAACACAAGTGACATTGGCAAGCAGGCGAACCGCCGTGTCGAAATAAAGATTGTGCCCGTGCGCGAGAGTGATACGCGGGGCTAACGTCTCGCTGCAAAAAATGACCTTAGCAATGCCGCCGATTCGGCTTCACCCAATCCTGTGGTGATATCGGGTCGGTGGTGGCATGTTGTGTGCGAAAACACGCGCGCACCATGATCGACGCCGCCGCCCTTTGGATCGGGCGCTGCATAATAAAGGCGAGCAATGCGGGCATGGGCAATAGCACCAGCACACATCGCACAGGGTTCAAGTGTGACCCACAGGTCGCAATCGATCAGGCGGTCCGTGCCCAACGCCGCACAGGCAGCGCGGATGGCGATAATTTCAGCATGGGCAGTCGGATCATTACCGTTGCGCGTGGCATTAGCGCCGGTCGCAATAACGGTGCCGTTGCGCATGATGACTGCGCCAACCGGGACTTCGCCTTCAACGGTTGCTTGCTTGGCAATATCAAGCGCGCGGCGCATGGGATCGGGGAGCGGAAACGACATTATCGTCGCTTAGACCAAGCACGGCGGTTGACGAAAGCAGCGATTACGATTAAGCGCGCCCTCTTTCCGAAACACCTAAACATTCAGGACTTACACAATGGCGCGCATTTGCGAATTGACCGGCAAGGGTCGCATGGTTGGCAACAACGTCAGCCACGCCAATAACAAGACCAAACGCACATTTTTGCCCAACCTGCAGAATGTCACGCTGATGTCGGATACGCTGGGTGAATCAGTGAAGCTGCGCGTTTCGACACACGGGCTTCGCTCGGTCGAGCATGTTGGTGGCCTAGACAACTGGCTGGCCAAGACCAGCGAAGACAAGCTGAGCCTGAAAGTTCAGCGCCTGAAGCGCAAGATCGCCAAGGCGGTTAAGCTCGCTGCTTAATTCAAAACGAACTTGAGCAGCAGCGTCCGCTGCCAGCGTTCATAATTATCGTCCGAAACGATCCAGACAATGAGTCGTCCGTTCTCAGTAGTGATTGATAATCCTTCGAAATTATCGCTGATAACCGGCGGTTCGAAACGTGCGATAACGCGTCCGGTCAACACGTCACTTTGCTTCATTGCCGACGGATCAAGCAGCACGAGCACGCCGGTAAACAGGCTGTCGAGTGCGAAACGCCGGTTGAGCACCAGAATCCGACCGTCGGGCAGTTGCGCGGCATCCGTCGGATCAAACCCGACGGGCGGGCGGTAACCAAGCGTTATTGGATGTGCAGTCGGATCAACGGGATCGCGATCAAACAGGACAGCCGGGTGCACGGCGCCGTTATCGATGCCCTGTTCCGCTATTGTCAGAAACTGGCCATCGCTGAGCCGGAGCAGTGTTTCCGGCCCGCGTTTCTTGGGCCATCCGGCAATTTCCTGTGGGGCGACGCCCTTGCCGTGCGAAAAATTGCCGTCAGTGCGGCAGATGACATTGCGCCATTCCATGCCGATCCACCACGTCTGGCGCGCATCGTCATGCGTGAGCGATTCAGTGTCATTGTCGCTTTTACGGACTACTGGTCCGCAGCCTGACGGCACACGCTTTAGAT
>JAYTWA010000026.1:0-7183 GCA_043743675.1 Sphingomonadales bacterium | reverse complement strand
CGGTCACGCTATCAACAAACGATCGCACCACCGGCAGCGCCACATCGGCTTCAAGCAGCGCAATCCGAACTTCGCGCATCGCCGCGCGCACATCGGCTTCGTTCAACGCACCGCGACCGCGCAGTGCGGCAAAGACCCCGCCCAGACGATCGCTTAGTGAATCAAACATAAGTGTCTTAACTCCAACGCAAAAAGAGCCAGCGGACGAAACCTCGTCGGCTGGCGCGCATCAGGGGATGCTCTTCGAATACCGTCTTAATATGACGCATGGTCGGGCACGTCAAGATTGTGCGGCTTAAGCCTATCTTCACCCCTAATTGTTACCCGTCAGTCGGATCGCCGAATTATGGGGTAGCGCCAGAGTGAATAGCGAAGTCGAAAAATCGAGACGCCGCTCGCGCGGGACTAATGCGCGCAACGATATAATGACCGGCGGTATCATCGTTGCTGCTATTATCATGTTCGTCGGCACTGGCAGCGAAGTCATGTCGAGCGTCGTCGATACGCTGCTCGGCGTTGGTGGCGGCGTCGACAAGACACTCTCGGTTGCGCTGCTTCTTAATATCGCGCTGATCATGTTCGGCTGGCGACGTTATAAAGATCTTTCGAACGAGATTGTCGAGCGCACCGAGGCCGAGCAACGCGCCCAGTTACTCGCGTCGCGCGATCCGCTGACTGGTTTTCTCAATCGCCGCGCCTTGTCAGAAGACGGATCATCGCTGCTCGCCCGCACCATCAAGCGCCAGAAGACGCTCGCCGTGCTGATGCTTGATCTCGACCATTTCAAAAACGTCAATGACGTTCACGGTCACGCAATCGGCGATGCATTGTTAAAAAGCGTTGCGACTGAAGTCTTGGCCCTCGTCCCGCCGTCGTCGATTACCGCACGGCTCGGCGGGGATGAATTTGCCTGTGCCTTTGCCTATGACGCCGGCAACCCCGAAATCGTTGAACGCATTGCGCAGGCCATTGTCGGTCGCCTTGGCCAGCCCTTTGATGCGGCGGGGACATTTGTTCACATCTCTGCCTCGGTCGGCATTGCCCATTCGGCCGCCGATTGCGACACGATGGACGCGCTCATGCGTCGTGCAGACATTGCCATGTATGCGGCCAAACATCAGGGGCGGAACCGCTTCGCGTGGTTTGATGTGTCGATGGAGCGCGAGCTGCAAGCGCGCAACGACACCGAACAGGGTCTGCGCATTGGCATTCCGAAGGGAGAATTTGTCCCCTATTTCGAACAGCAGATCGACCTGACGACCAATCGCCTTCACGGTTTTGAAATGCTGGCGCGCTGGGACCACCCGACGCGCGGGCTCGTGATGCCCGACAGCTTCATCAGCATTGCCGAAGAGACTGGTGCGATTTCGGACTTGTCTTTCTCCGTCATGCGACAAGCGTTCGTCGAAGCGCGCAACTGGGATCCCTCGGTAAGCTTGTCAGTCAATATATCGCCGACGCAATTGAAAGACCCTTGGCTTGCGCAGAAGCTGGTTAAGCTACTGACCGAAACGGGATTTCCGCCGACGCGGCTTGAAGTCGAAATTACCGAGACATCGCTGTTCGACAATCTCGCACTTGCGCAATCAATTGTCGGCAGCTTGAAGAATCAGGGCATCCGCATCGCACTAGACGATTTCGGCACCGGTTATTCGTCGCTCGCGCATCTTCGGGCTTTGCCGTTCGACCGGATTAAGATCGATAAGAGCTTCGTCACGACAATCTGCGAGAACGCAGAAAGTGCGGCCATCGTTGCGGCGATTACCCGGCTTGGCGAAAGTCTCGGGCTTCCTGTCACCGCCGAAGGTATTGAAACTTCCGAAATCGAAGAGCGCTTGCGTCAGCTTGGCTGTCACAAGGGTCAGGGTTGGCTTTACGGTCGCCCGTTGCCCATGGCCGCCGCGCGGACGTTGCTCGCTGAGCGCAATCTTTTGGTTTATGCTCGTGCATCTGAAACGCATGCGATCATTGCGCCCGACGTTTCGCACTTGCCCGTTGCGGAAATGGACGATCTGCCCCAGCGTCGTATCGCGTAAGTGGACTTCACGACCGCGCAACTCTAATCGCCGCCAGCATGGCTGGACGCTTTCATAAAATGCACGGACTGGGCAATGACTTTGTCGTTATTGACGCGCGCTTCGATGCTGTGGTCGTGACGCCACCCCGTGCCAAAGCGATTGCCGACCGGCGGACTGGGATCGGTTGCGATCAATTGATCATGCTCGAACCCTCGACCAGCGCTGATGCCAAAATGCGGACCTGGAATGCCGACGGCAGCGAAGTTGAGATTTGCGGTAATGCGACGCGCGCTGTTGCCTTGCTGCTCGGCAAGGACGCGGCATTGGAAACCGCGAGCGGCGTCATCGCCGTATCCCCGCATGACGGAGGGGCGACTGTGGACATGGGCGCCCCCCGCTTCGATTGGGACGCAATCCCGCTGGCCTATGCTATGGACACCAGCGCGATGCCGGTCGGATGGGAAACGCTCGAAAACCCCGTTGCCGTCAATGTCGGTAATCCACATGTCATTTTTTTTGTTGATGATGTTGACGCTATTGATCTCGAACGCTTCGGCCCAGTTATCGAAAATGATCCGCTTTTCCCCGACCGCATTAACGTCAACGTTGCGACGGTCAGAGGGTCAACTTCGTTATCTCTCCGTGTATGGGAACGCGGCGCGGGCATTACGCGCGCTTGCGGCACCGGCGCCTGCGCAACCGCTGTTGCTGCCATCCGTAGCAAGCGCGTCACTTCGCCTGTGACCGTAACGCTTCCCGGCGGTGATCTCACCATCGCCTGGGCGCCCGGCGAAACCATCCGCATGACCGGCCCCGCGACGCATGTTTTTACGGGCGAGGCCGACTGGCACGCATTCGGGCTATGACTATCGATGTGATCAATTTCGGCTGTCGCCTGAACATTGCGGAGGGTGAGGCCATCCGTGCTGGCTGGACGGATGGCGACGCGGTCATCATCAACAGCTGTGCCGTCACTGCCGAAGCCGAACGACAGGCACGCCAGGCTATCCGTCGTGCCGCCCGATCAGGCAGCCGCGTCTTCGCCACCGGCTGCGCGGTGCGGTTAGACCCCGAAAAATGGTCCGAAATTGCCGAGGTTCTGCCGCAACGCCGCGACGCCCGCCCCGCGGTTTCGGGCGCTCAACATGCCCGCGCCTTTGTCGAAGTACAGAACGGCTGCGACCATGATTGCACATTCTGCATCACGCGGATCGCTCGCGGCCCGTCACGATCATTGGCCCCCGATGCCATCGTGAAAGCAATCCATGACGTTGTAGAGAACGGCCAGCAGGAAGTTATCCTGACCGGCGTCGACCTGACCAGCTATGAAGGCGGCGTCGCCTCGCTCGTTGCCCGTATTCTCCGCGACGTCCCTGCCCTGCCCCGCTTGCGGCTGTCCTCACTCGACCCCGCCGAAGTGGATGCGCCGCTATTCAACCTGCTGGCAAACGAGCCGCGCATCATGCCGCACGTCCACTTGTCACTGCAATCGGGCGACGACATGATCCTGAAACGAATGAAGCGCCGACATAACCGCACCCAAGCCATTGATCTTGTCGCACGTCTAAAATCTGCTCGCCCCGAAATCGCCATTGGCGCAGACCTGATCGCGGGGTTCCCGACCGAAACCGATGCGATGTTTGCCAATAGCCGCGCCATCATCGACGAGTGTGACATCATTTTCGGGCACATCTTTCCCTATTCGCCGCGCCCCGGCACCGCTGCTGCCAAGATGCCGCAGGTTCCGCAGGCGATTGCCAAAGCCCGCGCCGCCGATTTGCGCGCTGCCAACGCCAACCGCAAATCAGCATGGCTCACGTCACTGGTCGGCACCGAACAGACGGTCTTGATCGAACGTAACGGCACCAGCGGCCATGCCGAAAACTTCGCGCAAATCACCCTGCCCTCGACGACCCCCGGCAGCATCCAAACCGTCCGCATTGCCGGAAGCACTGGCGAAACGCTGATCGCTGAGGCATTGGCCATCGCAGCATGACTGAAAAATCCTGGACCCAGCGCCTGTTCGGCGGCATGCGCCGCACGTCGGAAAAAATCACCGAAAATCTGGGTGGCCTGTCCATCGGTGCTCAGACACTGGACGAACGCACGCTTGACGATGTCGAAGATGCGCTCGTCGCTTCGGACCTTGGCCCGGCGACCGCAAAAACGATCCGCGACCGGCTTGCCGATACCAAATTCGAGCGCGGTGTCGATGCTCAAGCCGTCCGCACTGTCATGGCAGACGAGATCGCGCAAGTCCTTCGCCCGGTTGCGAAGCCTATTGAGATCGATGCTTTCCCTCGTCCGCAAGTGATCCTTGTTATCGGCGTCAACGGATCGGGCAAGACGACCACTATCGCCAAGCTGGCGCACTCTTTCCTCGAGCAGGATTATGGTGTCATGCTCGCGGCAGGCGACACCTTCCGCGCCGCTGCAATTGGCCAACTGAAAGTCTGGGCCGAGCGCCTCGGCGTGCCCATTGTCAGCGGCCCCGAAGGCGGCGATGCGGCAGGAATCGTTTTCGACGCGGTCAAGCAAGCCACGGCAACCGGCATCGACGTCCTTATCGTCGATACGGCAGGTCGGCTTCAGAACAAGCGCGAGTTAATGGATGAGCTGGCCAAAGTCCGTCGCGTGCTTGGGAAGATCAATCCTGCTTCGCCGCACAATGTCGTCCTCGTCCTTGACGCGACGACCGGCCAGAATGCGCTCAGCCAAATTGAAGTGTTCAAGGAAGTCGCGGGCGTCACTGGCCTTGTCATGACCAAACTCGACGGGAGCGCGCGTGGCGGCGTTCTCGTTGCGGCGGCAAAGCAATTTGGTCTGCCCATCCATGCCGTTGGCGTCGGTGAAACATTGAACGACCTTCGTCCGTTTGACGCCGACGAACTGGCGCGCGCCATCGCAGGAGTAGATCGTTGAGTAATGTGAAAACCAAGCCAAAACCGCATCCCGGCTGGAGCCTCGCGATTGATTACGGGCCGTTGCTCGTTTTTTTCCTGAGCTTCAAATTTGGCGGCATTTTCGTCGCGACTAGTTCTTTCATGATCGCGATTGTTACGGCGATACTCATTTCACGCTGGCGGCTTAACCGTGTGTCGCCGATGCTGTGGCTGTCGGCGGCTCTTGTGCTTGGCTTTGGCGGGCTGACGCTCTGGCTGCATGATCCTGTGCTGATCCGGTATAAAGCCACGGCTGTTTATATCCTGCTCGCCAGCTTGCTGTTTATCGGCCTCGCGCGTGGGCAGCCTTATCTGAAATATGTCCTCGAAGCGGGATATGACGGTCTGACGGATCGGGGCTGGATGATCCTGTCGCGCAACTGGGCCGTGTTTTTTCTGGTGCTGGCGGCAGCGAATCAGACGCTGATTTACTTGCAGGTTTCCGACAGCACTTATGTCAATGTGAAGGTCTGGGGCTTTATTGCGGCGACATTCGTGTTCGCGCTTGCCAATATCCCGGTGCTGACAAAGCATGGGTTCGGCGAGGAAAAGCCCGCTGACTAAGCGGCTTTCTTTTCGAGCATCCCGTGCTTGCGCAGGCAGTGACGCAGCTGGTCATAAGATAATGACAACGATTTTGCAGCCTCGCGCTGATTAAAGCGGCAGCGAGCAAGCGTCGATTCGAGAATTGCACGTTCATGCGCGTCAACCGAGGCGCGGAGGTCAGTTACCGTTTCAACCACCGTCATCCCAGCGGAAGCTGGTGTCTCATGATGTGAGGGAACCTCACCTTCGCGGGAATGACGGATTTGCGGACGTGACGCCGCTGGTCGCCACGGCGATGCAAAGGGATCAAACTCAATGACGTCAATCGGCCGCGCCTCGTCAGTCCAGCGATAGACCGCGCGTTCAATGACATTCTTCAACTCGCGGACATTGCCCGGCCAGTCATAAATTGCGAGCATAGCGCTGGCATCGACCGAAAATCCCGGCCATTCGCGCCAGCCAATTTCCGATGCCATCCGCCGCCCGAAATGATCAGCGAGGACCGGCACATCGCCTTCGCGCACTCTTAAAGGTGGCAAGGTGACGACCTCGAACGCCAGACGGTCGAGCAAGTCCGCGCGAAACCGGCCCTTCTCGACCAATCCCGGCAAATGCTCATTCGTCGCTGCAACAATCCGCACATCGACCTGAACAGCCTTGTTCGCGCCAATTCGCGTGACTTCGCCATATTCGACCGCGCGGAGCAGCCGTTCCTGCGCGCCAGCTGACAAGGTCGCCAGCTCATCGAGGAACAGAGTTCCGCCGTCAGCTTCCTCGAACCGCCCTACGCGCGCTTTGGTAGCACCCGTAAACGCCCCCGCTTCATGTCCAAATAACTCAGCCTCGATCAACGTCTCCGCCAGCGCCGCGCAGTTCATCGTGATGAGCGGCCCTGCCCAACGGGGACTGAGGCGGTGCAGCCGCTCAGCGATCAGTTCTTTGCCCGTGCCGCGTTCGCCAATCACCAGCACCGGGCGGTTGAGCGCTGCAGCACTGCTCGCGCGTTCGATGCTGTCGAGAAAGGCATAAGACTGCCCAACCACCTGTTGCGAACGATCCATTTCCTACATTTAGGATAAATTACCAACTAATAGCAATGAAAATAACGCTACCAAATAGCTTTTTCCATGTTTTACGCCATTTTCTGAATTGGCACGGTTCCTGCAAAACTGTTCATGTCCCCGCCGGATGGTCCGACAGGGAAACAAATCATCCACCCAAAGTCAGGGAGACTTAAAATGACGAACGTAAACACAGCTCGCAAATCCGCCGTCGCTGCTCTGGCACTCGGCGTTGTCCTCTTCAGCCTGACGGGTCTCGACTCGACACTGAAGTCCACTGCTTACGCCGCAACCGGCACAACCCACACGACCGCTCAGGCCTAAGTCTGATGCGTATCGTGACCGGGGCAGGCCGCCCCCTTGCTAGGCCTGCCCCGGCAAACGATCTAAGGTTTTACTCAGGAGTTTTAATGATGGGCATATTCTCGCGCACACGCGATATTATCGCAGCCAACATGACCGACATGCTCGATCGCGCGGAAGACCCGGCTAAGATGATCCGCATCATCATCCTCGAAATGGAGGAAACTTTGGTCGAGGTTCGTGCCGGCGCCGCCCGCACAATCGCTGATCAAAAGGAAATGCGGCGCCATATCGACAAGCTGGCCACGCTCGA
>JAYTWA010000025.1:0-3522 GCA_043743675.1 Sphingomonadales bacterium | reverse complement strand
TCTCAAAAATGCAAGCATCGACGCGTTGGAGGCGGTGTTGCCCGACAGCCGCTTTGGTCCCCGTCTGATTGGCACGCCCAAGGGCGACATACGCCATGTCAAACCTGATCCCGCCGCCATAGCTGCGATGGACAGGCCAGTGATACCGCGCCTCATCCTGTTCCCGCGTTACGGTTTTGAGACTGCGGTTCGCGATATTCTGCCGGGCGAAGTATTTGTCCGGCTGACGCAGGCATCGACCAATTATACCGCGATGGGCGAGCGCGGCTTCGATGCGCTGACACGGTTGGTAGTGAGCGTTCCGGCCAAGGCGATTGATTATCGCGATACGGCGACGGCGCTGGCCATGGTTGAAGCGTTATGATTCTGGCGCGGGCTTTGGCTGATCCGGCATCAGTGCTGTCGCTTGACCACGAGGGTTGGACGGCGTTGCTGTGTATGGCTCACGCGGAACGATTGCTGGGAACGCTGGCACACCGGGTCGACGGATTGCCTGTGCCCGACGGGGCGAAAGCTGTGCTGGGCAATGCCCGTCTGAATGCAGATGCAGGTCGCGTGCGGGCTTTGTGGGAAGTCGAAATGGCGCGGCGGGCGCTGGTACCAATTGGTGTGCCCGTAATTTTGTTGAAGGGCAGCGCATTCCTAGCGGCGGGATTGGAAGCGGGGCAGGGGCGGATGGTCGGTGATCTCGACATCTTGGTGCCGCGTGACCGGCTGGACGAGGTTGAAGCTGTTATTCTTCAAGCGGGCTGGGAATGGCTCAAGGTCGATGCCTATGACGACCAGTATTACCGGACGTGGATGCATGAACTGCCCCCGATGATCCACCGTGATCGGGATGCGATGATTGATGTGCACCACACGATCCTCCCGCTGACCGCGCAGCCCAGGCCGGATGCGACGGCGATGATTGCGGACAGTGTGGAAATTGCGCCGGGGCTGCGGATGCTATGTCCTGAGGATATGGTGATCCACTCAGCGGCGCACTTGTTTGCCGATGGGGATTTGTCGGGTGGCTTGCGAAATTTATGGGATATTCGGTGTCTGGTTGCGGATTATCCGCTGGATGGCGTCGAAGCCCGAGCAGGGATGCACGGTTTGCTGGTCGAGACAAAACGGGCTTTACGGTTGGCAGATGTTCTGTTCAGCGACAGCAAACCGCGCGGTATTATGGACCGGCTCTACCTCGCCCGCCTCAACGCCCGCGACGGTTGGGGCAGCGAGGCGCACAAATTGCTGCGTTTTAGTTTTTACATCCGTTCGCACCTGATCAGGATGCCGCCCGCGATGCTGATCCGTCACTTGTTCACCAAATGGCGCAAGGCTAGGGCAGGGGCATGACTGATATAGCCGCTATCATCCTTGCCGCGGGGCAGGGCACCCGCATGAAATCCGACCTGCATAAGGTGCTGCACCCCATCGCCGGGCGCCCGATGCTGATGCATTTGCTTGATAGTTTTGCGGCGTTGTCCCCGGCAGCAACAGTGGTGGTCGCGGGCAACAAGCGCGAGCAGCTGGAGGCGGCGCTGGCCCCGCTGGGCGTGACAACTGTGGTTCAGGAACCGCAATTGGGGACGGCACATGCAGCGCTGCAGGCGAAAGCAGCGTTGGCGGGGTTCGACGGTTTTGTGCTTGTTTGTTTTGGCGACTGTCCGTTTTTGAAGGGTGAAACCGTGAAGCGCCTCTGTGCCGCGCTCGACGGTGCTATGGTGGCCGTACTAGGATTTCGCCCCGCCGACACCGCTGCTTATGGCCGGATTATTGCGGGCGATGATGGCTCGGTCAGCAAAATGGTCGAGCATAAGGACGCCGACGCCAACGAGCGCGCGGTTACGCTGTGCAATTCAGGCGTCATCGTGGCGCGCAGTGGCGACATCTGGCGGCTGCTCGAAGCGGTTGGCAATGCGAATGCTGCGGGCGAATATTATCTGCCTGATGTGGCCACCAATGCGCTGGACGAAGGCGGCCGGGTCGTTGTGGTTGAAACCGACGCCGATGAAGTCGCGGGGATCAACAGTCGTGCCGAACTTGCCGTCATGGAAGGCAAATGGCAGCAGCGCCGCCGTAAAGCCGCGATGGACGCGGGCGCGACGCTGATTGCGCCGAAGACAGTCTGGTTTGCCTATGACACTTTGATTGGTCGCGATGTCATGATCGCTCAGAATGTGGTTTTTGGCCCCGGCGTGACCGTAGCGGATAATGTGCGCATTCATGCGTTCAGCCATATCGAAGGCGCGACGATTGCGAGCGGGGCGGAAGTTGGCCCCTATGCACGGCTGCGACCCGGCGCGGTGCTTGGCAAGGGCAGCAAGGTCGGCAATTTCGTCGAGGTGAAAAAGTCGACTTTGGGTGAAGGCGCAAAGGCGAACCATTTGTCCTATATTGGCGATGCAGACGTGGGTGCGGGCGCGAACATCGGTGCGGGGACGATCACTTGTAATTACGACGGGTTTTTCAAGTATAAGACTGTGATTGGCGAAGGGGCGTTCATCGGGTCAAACTCAGCACTTGTGGCTCCGGTCACGATAGGCGCGGGTGCGATTGTGGGGGCGGGCGCGGTGGTGACCAAGGATGTCGCAGCGGATGCCTTGGCACTGGTCCGGGCGGAGCAGCGTGAGAAAGTGGGTTGGGCCGCGAAATTTCGGGCGGTGATGAAGGCGCGGAAGACGAAGTTGTAACAATTCTTGACATGATATCATGATATGATATCAGCATATTATGACTCGCATCCTCGCCGACCTACCGGACGATGAAATCGAACGGCTCGACAGCATTGCGCGCGATCAAGGGAAGAGCCGTGCGGCCGTGCTGCGGGATGCCGTATCTGCCTATCAAGCGCAGCCTGCGTCAGATGACACCAGCTGGATCGACAAGGGGTTCGGTCTTTGGGCGCGACACGGCATTGAAGTTGATCCGCATGACTATGAGCGCAAGCGTCGTGCCGAATGGACGCATTATTGGCACGATGATTATGAACAGGTTCGCGCGGAATCCCCTGACATGTTCGATGAAGAAGATGATCGTCAGCGGCAAATCTACCTCGATATGGTTGCGGGCAAATACCCCGAACCCAAAAATCCGGCGCGCAAGTGAGCGGTTTTGCCTTTGACGCCAATATTGTGATTGACGCACTTGTCGGTTTCCCGCCTGCGCGTGCCGAAATTCGGCGCGCAGTCGAATATGGATCTCGGGCATGGATCAGCCGGATGGCGTGGATTGAAGTGTTGTCGAAAGGGAGCGATGCAATTGTGAGAGATGCGCTGGCATTTCTCGATCGCTTTGGCCTTGACGAAATTGATGATGAGATATCCAACCGTGCGGCTGCACTTCGCCGTGACCGGCCAAGATTGAAAACACCCGACGCGATCATACTAGCCACGGCTCAAGCGCGTGGGCGTGTATTGGTCACACGAAACACAAAGGACTTCCCGGCGGAAATGCCCGGCATCCGCGTTCCCTATCAACTCTAATCGAGTAGCAAACTTATGTGCGGCATTATTGGAATTGTTGGCAAATCCCCCG